>JBDKKH010000209.1:0-10270 GCA_039796215.1 Verrucomicrobiota bacterium | reverse complement strand
GCATCACGACCTCGACCGTCGGCCTCGGCCACGGCTTCAACGAGTCCCTGATGACCGGCATGGCCACGGCCGGCGAAGGCGTCGCGAACTTCGGCCAGACGGCGGACGACCTCGACGAGGCCTTCGAGGAACAGTTCGCCATCATCTCCAACTCGTTCCTCCGCCAGGTGAATATCACGGTGCAAGGCGGCAGCGACGTCCAAGCCCGCCTGGTCGGCGAGATCCTCGAAGAAGGCGTCGCCCGCAGCCGTAAGCTCGGCACCCTGCCTTGGGATGCCTCGCTGGTCGCCGTCGTCGAACTTAAGATCGGCGCCGGAGCCAAGCCCGAGGCCCTCGCCGCGGTGAATTTCGAAGGCATCAGCAAGGAGGGCGAACTCGTCAAGTTCGGCCCCTCGCTCATCGCATTGCCCGAGGTCGACCTGGCCGCCTTCTCCGTCCTCACCGCCGACGCTTCCGCCGCCGTCGCGGTCGGGGAAGCCATCGTCTCCGAGAAGATCGAGGCCATCGAGGCGCTGGCCCGCCTCGGGAAGATCGCGGAGGCCAAGCAGGCCTTTGAGGAGCTCCTGAAGCGCACGGACCTCTCCGACTGGGCCAAGCAGAAGGTCGAATACCTGCAGCGCCTGCTCGACGAAGACGCCATCATGGCCATGAAGGAGATGCGTTACGGTCGTACGCGCATCCTCCGGCAGACGAAGGCGGCGGCGATGCGCGACTTCGACACACAGTTCTGCGCGGCTTCGGAGGACTCCAAGGCGATCTACCTCCAGAAAAAAATCGCCGCCGGACGCGCCCGTAAGCCGAAGAGCCCCCAGGGCGGCCAGGCGCCCGGACAGACGCCGCAGGCCTGAGCACCCTGATGGTCCGGTCCCGGCCCGGTGGAAGCGATTCCACCGGGCTTTTTGTTGCCCGTGCAGAACATCCGGACAAGATGGCGGGGTCGTCTCTATGTCGCGCCTCCTCCGTTTCAGCCTTTGGGGCCTAGGCCTCCTCGTCGTCGCCGTCGGCGCCACCCTCTTCTGGGTCGAATCACAGCTCCAACCGGAGCCGCTGGGACGCCGGGTCAAAGACCTGCTTACTGACGCCGGCATCAAAGGCGGCATCACGCGGATTGAAGCCTCGCTCGACGGCAGCTTCTCGGCCGAGGGCATCGACCTTACCCTCGCCGACGGCACCAAGATCGCCGCCGCCTCCGTCAAAGGCGACGCGCACCTTTTCGCGATCATCAGAGGCACCTACGCCTTGGGCGCCCTCGAGGTCAAGGCGCTCGATGTCGACCTCAGCTCCCGCGTGCCGACGGCGAAGTCCGCGGCCACCGCGGTCGGCACGCCGGCCAAACCGACCCTGCCGCCGATCGCGCTCGGGCCCTACTCGGCGTCCGGCCGCGTGAAACTCGCTGACGGCACCCTGCTTCGCTTCAGCGTCCGCGGCGATGAATTCGACACCCGCGGCAAGGCCGACTTCCGCGCCGGCCTCGCCTGGCCGGGCTTCGCGATCGGCAAGCAGACGACCGACCCGCGCGGCGAGGTCACCATGAAGGCGGGATTCCGCCGCCCGCTCGGAGCGCATGGACTAAGCGTCGACGATCTCCTGGCTGACATCGGCGACCTCCGCCTCGAACTCGCGGCCAAGGACGCCAGTCCGCTCGCCGCCGGCTCCGTCGGTTTCACGCTGGAAGCCGCCGGCACCGACGACGGATCTGGCCTTAACTTCAAAGGCGCGCTGAGCGACACCGCCGGCCGGCCCGCCATCAAGCTCACCGGCACCCACGTCGCCGGTCGCACCACGGCCGAGGCGCAGATCGACGTGGATCCGACGCGCTTCGGCATACTCAGCCAGCAGCTGCCGGAAGTCCGGCTGGCCGGCGCGGCCAAAGTCGAACTGGAAAGCGCGCGCTGGCAGGCCGGCGCGGACCTGAAAGCGCTCTGGCCCGATCTCAGCAAGTTCTCGAAGTCGCTCGCGAAGGACCGGCGATCCGAATGGAAACTCGCGGTCAACGCGCAGGGCGCCGCAGGCGGCTTCACCGTCAACAACCTCACCGTCACCGGCCACGGGGTGACGATCGCGATCCCGCAGATGCTCGCCTGGAAAGGCGGCCTGCTGCCCGAGAACGCGGACACGGCGACGATCACGATCAAGGCCGACGACGCCGACCTCGTCGCGCTCAACCCCTTCCTCTCCGCGGCAGATATCATCGCGACGGCCGGCCGCTGGACCGGCGAAGCCTCCGTCGCCTTCAAGGACGGCAAGCCGGCCGTGACCAGCATCCGCACGCACAGCCTGCGCGGCGTCACGCTCGAACGCGGTGGCAAGCCGCTCGTGCGCGAGATCGACGCCGAACTTCCGATCAGGTCCGGAGACGGCGTGATCTCGCTTTCGCCTTTCAGCGTCAGCTGCTCCGCCGGCAAGATCGCCGCCGGAGCGCTCACCCTCCGGCCCGGCGCCGACGGCGCCTGGTCAGCCGTCGCCGACATCGACGTCGGCATCGTCGAGCTGGCCTTCCAGCCCAACTGGCAGGACCTGCCCACGGATAAGCTCAAAGGCGTCCGCGTGAGCGCACGGGCTTCCGTCGAGCGCGCGGCCGGGAAGGCCCCCGTCATCGCCGCCGCCGAAGCGCGTATCTTCCGTCAGGAACTGAACCTGCTCGCGCTCAAGCTGCGCCAGCCGCTGGCCCTGGACGGAGACAAGCCCGCCGGCGTCCTGGTCGAAGCCTCCGCGCGCGACCTCCCGCTGGAATCGCTCGCCGCCATCGTGCCAGGGCTGAAGCTCACCGGCGACCTTAAGCGCGCCGACCTCGTCGCCGGCTTCAGCCGCGAAGGCCTGTTCATCCGTACCGACGGCGGCCCGCTCGCCTTCGTCGGCACCAGCGTCGGCTGGGCAGGCGCTTCGTACGTGCGGGATTGCGACATGACCTCCGGCCTCGACCTTTTGTTCGGAGAGACGGCCACCGTCCTCGGCTTCACCAAGGCCGAACTGAAGTGCCGCCAACGCGTCCTCGCCGCCGGCGATATCCGCGTCGGCCTGGGCAAGACGACCACGACCCTGAAACTCGCGGGAGACCTCGGAGCGCTCGCGGAGCAGCCGTTCGCGACGTCGCTGGCGCTGCTCACGAACGGCCGGTACCAGGCCGAAGTCGAACGGGACGGCAATGGAGATGTCCGCTTCGCCCTCGAAATCCGGGACGTCGGCCTTCGCCGCAGCGAAGGACGCATCGCCTTGGCCGCCGCCTCGGGTCGCTACAGCCCGCAACCCGACGGACTGACCGCGGAAGGAAGTCTCCGCGTGCAGGCCGCGCAGCTCAGCTCCGGAAAGTTCTCGCTCACCCAGCGCAACATGGGCGCCCAGACGGACTGGCAGGCCATGGTGGCGATCGACAACGCGGATATCGACGACCTGCTCAGCCTCCTACCCAAGGCGGACCCGACGGAAGCACCGGAAGCCACCCTCAGCCCGACACCCCATCGCACGGCTTTCTGGACCGGGCATACCGGGAACGCCCGGCTGACCGTCGGTACGGCCAAGGCCTACGGCGTGAGCGCCGAACAACTCGACGTGCGCATCGAAGCCAAGGAAAACGCCCTCAGACTGACCCGCCTCGAAGGCCGCGTAGCCGAGGGCGCCTTGAACGGTCGCGGCCAGCTGACGTTCCAGCCGGCCTTGAGCCAAGGACCCTACTCGCTCGCCGCCACGGTCGGCCTGAAGCAGTTCGATTTCGGCGCCGTGGCCGCGGCGATGCCCGCCCTCAAAGACTTCCTCGAAGGCAAGGCGGACGCGACCGCCGAACTCACCAGCATCAGCGGCACCCCGGCGGAACTGGGCGGAAGACTCCAAGCCACGGCCACGCTGGAATCTCAAGGCGGACGGATCCGCGCCTTCGGCGGGAAAGACAGCAAGACCGCCTCGCTGGCCGGCAAGGCGGGCGACACCGGGGAACTGATCGGCGGGCTGGCGATGATCGCCGGCGCTTTCGTCAAGAATCAGAAACAAGGGCAGGACATCGCGCGGGTCGGAGCCGCGATGACGGCGGCAGGCAAACTCCAGAAAGCCGTCGCCGATTTCCCTTACACGACCGCCCGCATCAAGGCCACACGACTGGCCTCCGGCACCATCAAGCTCGAGACCGCGGACATCCGCGGGGAGACCTTGCAGCTCGCCGCCCAAGGCGGCATCAGCGTGGACCCCCGCGCGCCCTTCGCCGACTGGCCGATGTCGTTCACGACCCAGCTGCGCGGCGCCGGTGAGATCGGGCAATACTTCCAAGCCCTCGGCTTCGGGATCGCGCCGTCTCCCGCCGACGGCTTCACGGAAGGACCGGGCGTCGCCATCACCGGTTCGTTGAACGATATCCGGACCGACCTCGCCGAGAAACTCCGGGCCGCCGTGGATCGCGTGCGTAATTCGTCCGGCACCGGTGGCGCGGGCCAGACGGAAACCGCTCCTGCCGGCCAGGCCGCGCCGACCACGCCCCCCCCGGCGAGCGCACCACGGCGCCGCAGCCCGCTGGAAGGTCTTCTCCAAGAGCTGGGCCGGTGATGACCAAAGGACGAGCGACAGTCATCGCGGGCGCGTTGCTCGCGGGGCTCATCGTGCTCGGCCTCTCGGTGGGTCCGCAAGGCTTCGGCTGGGGCGACGGCGGCGCGCTCGCATGGTTGCGCACCCCACGCGTGCTCGCCGCGGTCGCCGCCGGACTCGCGTTAGGAGCCGGCGGAGCCGCCCAACAGGGCGTCTTCCGCAATCCGCTCGCCGACCCCGGGCTGACAGGCGTCTTCGGCGGCGCGCTCTTCGGCCTGGCGCTCCTCTTAGGCCTGGCTCCGGAAATCGCCTGGCAGAACGCCTGGGTGCTTCCTCTTGCGGCCTTCGGCGGCGCGCTGGCTTGCTCGGCGTTGCTCGTGGGACTCGGCGGAGGCGGCTCGACCGCCCGCCTTTTATTGACGGGACTGGGGCTCAACGCCTTCACCGCGGCCGGAACCCTGGTGATCGCCGCGCGGAGCGGTGAGTCGCGCGAGCTCCTCACCAACGGAGCCTATGGCGATTGGCTCGGCATGGCTACGTTGGAACTGGCCTGGCTGCCGGCCCTCCTCGCCGCCATCGCGGCGCTGTCGCTCCTGCCGCTCGCTCATTCGCTCGACCTTATCTCCTTCGGAGAAGACACCGCCCGGTGCCACGGCATCGAGCCCGTCCAGGCGCGCCGACGCGCGATGCTGCTGACGGCGCTCGCGGCCGGCGCCGCGACCTGCCTCGTCGGCCAGATCGCGTTCATCGGGCTGCTGGCCCCGCATCTGGCCCGGACCCTCGCCGGCCCGCGCCACGCGCGGGTGCTTCCGCTGGCCGGCCTGCTAGGGGCGGCGTTATTACTCGGCGCCGATACCGCCGGACGAGGACTCTGGCCCGAGGCGCCGCTTTCCGCCGCGGCGGTGACGGCAGTCCTGGGCGCGCCGATGTTCATCTGGATAGCAAGGCGACGCGATGCCTGAGGCGATCATCACCGTCGGCGGCTTAGGCGTGCAACTGGGAGCGCACCGCGTGGTCGACGGCGTCTCCATGACCGCGCACGCCGGGACGATGACCGCCGTGATCGGACCCAATGGCGCCGGCAAGACGACGCTCTTACGCGCAATCGCCGGACTCGTGCCCTCCGCCACGGGTTCGCTCTCCGTAGGAGGAGCCGACCCCCGCCAGGCGAACGCGCCGACGCTGGCGCAGAGGATCGCGTACGCGCCCCAGTTGCCGGCCTCGGCCTGGGATTTCAGCCTGCAGGAAATCGGTGCGATCGCCGGCCGGCCGGAAACCTACGAACAATGGCTCGTCCGCCTCGGACTGGCGTTACCGGGCGAACGCCGCCTGTCGGAACTTTCCGGCGGCGAACGGAAATGCGCCCACCTCGCCTTGGCGTTCACCGGTCTCGCGGATCCTTTCGGTCGGGCTTTGTTGCTCGACGAACCCGGAACTTCCCTTGACCGGACGAAACAGGCCGCCCTCCATCACGTGATGCGCGGCTTCGCGCAGGCGGGAGCGGCGGTGCTCGTGGCCACCCATGAGCTCGCGTTCGCCCGGACCTGCGACGAAGTCATCGTCCTCTCCGAAGGCCGGATGATCGCCATCGGCCGACCCGACCAGACCCTCACGAGCGACGTGCTCGAGACCGTCTGGGGCCAGGCTTGATCGGGTCGAGGGAGGAAGGCGGCTTCATCAGTCTGCCCTGACGCGCGGCGGAGAAAAGGTATTGCTGGGCCAAGCCCGCGCCGGCGCCGAAGTGGATCTGGCCGAAACGTTCCAGCTGCGCCGGCGTCCAGCCACGCAGCCCATAAGCCGAGGCCAGCGCTTGCACGACCCAGGTGTCGACGGGGAAACTCTCGAGCCGGCCAAAGCCGAACAGGGCGACGCAGGCGGCCACCTTCGGACCCACCCCCGGCAAGCCCTGCAAGGCGGCGAGCAGCTGAGGGGTGTCCAATGCCGCGAACTCCTCCGCCCAATGCGGACGCGTCCGGAGCATCCGCGCCGTGCCGCGCAGGTAGGCAGCGCGATAACCGAGCGCGCAACGTCGCAGCGTCGGCTCGCTTGCTTCCGCGAGGACGTCCCAGGACGGCAAAGCATGGAAGCCATCGGCCAAGGGGGCCCCGAGCTCATCGGCCAGCGCGGCGACCATCGCGCGGATCTGCAGGATGCGCTTGTTGGAGCTGCAAAGAAAACCGATCAGGGCTTCGTGCGGCTCCTGCCGCAGGATACGCAATCCCGGATAAGCCTCGCGGGCGGCACGGAGCGCCGGGTCGGAGCGCCACGGGAGGTCGGCGGAAAGCCGAGCCTGGACGCCCTCGGCATCAAGATACCGACGGAGCGCCGCTTCGGCGCCGGGCGCGGTCAAGGGAGCCCGCCACTCCAGCCCCGCGGGCCCGCTCCGCAGACCGGCGAGCGTATCGCCGAACACCCCGAGCCAGGCGCCATCGTCCTCCTGACGCCAGCGGAAGCACTGGCCGCCGTCGAGCTGCTCCGCCAACGTGGCCGCCGGGACATCCTCCGCGAGCCGCAATGGCCGCCAAGGCGTCCAGCTCGGCCCGCCCATGAGGGTCAGCGCGTCCCGAGGTCGCCCGGGGCGCCCCAGAGAAAACTGTGCTTCGCGGCGAGCACGCGTCCACGCGCGTCGACGAGCGACAAGCGCCAGGCGACGGGACGCCACTGAGGGCCGCCCGCCTGCTTTCCGGTCAGCCCGATCACGAACTCACCGAAAAAGAAACCGGGGCGCGTCGTGGCGGGGAACTCGTAGCGCTCCGGAGCGGTTCCTTCCGTACGGACGACCTGGAGGACCAGCCGGGAGTCGGCGGGCGGAACCTCCGACAGCTTGAGGTAAAAATAATATCCGGGGCGCGAGGCCGCTTCGGTGCGGAAGACGACATCCCCGCCATGATCTTCGGACGCGACCAGCACGTCGGCCGCCCGGGCGGTATCGGCGGCGCTCCGACGACGCTCGTTGACATAGGAGATGCCCGAAACCTCGTCGGTCGAGATAGCGGGGGTGTCGCAGCCGATCAAGAGCAGCGCGGTGAGCGCACCCCACAGGGAGGCCTGGCTCACCGCTCGGCTCACTTCTTCGCCTTCTTCTTGCTCGCGGCGGCGCGGGCGACCTTGACGCGAGCCTTCTTGCGTTCGAGGTAGGCGCGGCGACGGCGGCGCTTGATGACTTTGTTGCTCTGTTGGCCCATGGTGAGTGCATCCTTCCGCAACCCTCCGGATGGTCAAGGAGAAGGTGAGGCGACCCGCCGGGGAGACGGCGGCGGAGCTGAGACCCTTTCTGGCTGCCTGGGCAGGGATCGAACCTGCGACCAAGTGATTAACAGTCACCTGCTCTACCGCTGAGCTACCAGGCAGTGCGAAAGGAGTTCAATCAAGGCAAGGTCGGGGCGGCTCTGTCAAACAAATCCTCCGCCCGCCGGACCTGTCCGACCGCCGGCGTCCGCGAGGTCCTGCGGTTTGATCATTAAAATCAGGGACAAAACCCGCCATTCAACCCGATGATGCCTAATCTCTGGACAGGACACGGCGGCCTGTCTTCCTCACCTTCATCCTTATGCGCTGGACCCGACTTCCCGAAACCCCCAATGCCCCGGGCTATGGCGGCGCCTTCGTAGGCACCTCCGGCGATATGCTCCTCTGCGGCGGCGGCGCGAACTTCCCCGATAAGCCGGCCTGGGAAGGCGGCGCCAAGACCTGGCACGACACCGTCTTCTCCCTTAGCAGCACACGCTCCAAGAAATGGGCCGCCCTCGGCAAACTGCCGCGTCCCTGCGGCTACGGCGTGGCCGTATCGATCCGCCAAGGCTTGCTGATGATCGGCGGAGCGGACTCCCATCGTCACTACGCCGATTGCTACACGTTGTCGGTCGAGGACGACGCGCTCAAGGTGCGCCCCTTCCCGTTCCTGCCCCGGCCTCTCGCCTATGCCACCGGCGCGCTGGTCGGCAGCAAGGTCATCGTCGCGGGCGGCACGGAACGGCCGGACGCCACCGCGGCCTCCTCCAGCGCCTTCGCCATCGACCTCGCCAACCTCAACGCCGGCTGGAAGGAGCTCCCGCTCTGCGCGGGCTCCGGACGCATGCTTGCGCAGTCGGCCGGCACGAAGGACACCTTCTACCTGTTCGGCGGCGTCGCGCTGAGTCCGGGCGCCAAAGGAACGGAACGTGAGTTCCTCTCGGATTGCCACGCGTTCACCCTCGGCAAGGAGTGGCGCCGCCTCTCCGCGATGCCCAGCCCGATCGCCGGCGCACCCTCACCCTGCCCGGTGTTCGACAACCAGATCCTCGTCATGGGCGGCGACGACGGCAAGCTGGCCGGCAAAGTCGAAGCCGCCAAGCACCCAGGTTATCGCAAGACGATCCTCGCCTACGATAAGTCGACGGACGTCTGGAGCGAAGCCGGCGAAGGCTCGGCCGCGGTGCTTTCGGCGGGCTGCGCCAAGTGGAGCAACGGCTTCGCGGTGGTGAACGGCGAGTCGCGCCCGTTCGTCCGCACGGCCGAGGGCTGGCTGCTACGCGCGGAATAAACGCGGACGGAAGAGGGAGAAACGACTGCTTCAGGCGATGAAGTCAGCCTGATCGGGCGACCCATTGGCGTCGTAATAATCGCGGATGGCCGCGGCCAGGTAAGCCTTCTTCTTCTCGTCCAGAAAAGCGCCGAAATCGACCTCGCGCCCCTGCGACGAGACCACGATCGCGTCGACCGGCTGCTTGTTGGATTTTGCTCCACGATGAGCCAGGCGGACCTCGACCTGCTCGCCGGTCGTCAGGTCCCAGGTCCAGCCGATGAAGGGCAGGAGCCGCCAACGTACCTGGATCTTATCAGGCCCCAAGATGACCTTGTAACGGGCGAGCGTGAACGCGAAACCGACCAGGAAGAACGGCACGTAGAAAAGTCCGAGGAGCAAGAAATGCCAGGCCGACGGATCCGCCACCAGTGCGCCGTTGACCCTCACCTTTCCGGCGGAGAACCCCTTGAACATGAAGAAGCAATGGACCACGGTGAAGGCGAGCCAGACCCAACCGAACCAGCTGCCTGATCTCACCGTATGGGCGACGCCTTGCAGGCCGGCTTCCGTACGCACCCCGGGACACCCCTTGGCCAGTTCAACAGGGTCCCAGGCGTCGACCAGACGCCCGTCGCGCTCCGCGGCCATGCGACCCTCCGCCGCCGCCTTTTTCTGGGCGAACCAAGCACGGAGCGAGTCGAACGAAGCCATGGCGATGGATTAAGCAGGAGCGCGGAGGACTCAAAACAAAAGTGCCGCCCATCGGGCGGCCCTTGGTCTCGAACCGGAGCGGCTTACTTGCTCCAGCTGTGGATGGCGCCGGCGTAGATCGCCTTGTCGCCGAGCTCTTCCTCGATGCGGAGGAGCTGGTTGTACTTGGCGACGCGGTCGGAGCGGCAGAGCGAACCCGTCTTGATCTGGCCGGCGTTGAGGCCGACGGCGATGTCGGCGATCGTCGCGTCTTCGGTCTCGCCCGAGCGGTGCGAGATGATGGCGGAGTAGCCGGCGCGCTGAGCCATGGCCACGGCGTCGAAAGTCTCGGTGAGCGAACCGATCTGGTTCACCTTCACGAGGATCGAGTTGGCGGTCTTGGTCTTGATGCCGCGGGAGAGGAACTCGGTGTTGGTGACGAAGAGGTCGTCGCCGACGAGCTGGGTGTCGCCGCCCATGGCGTCGGTGGCCAGCTTCCAGCCGGACCAGTCGGCCTCGGAGAAGCCGTCCTCGATCGAGACGATCGGGTAGCGCTTCTGCAGGTCC
>JBDKKH010000208.1:0-2922 GCA_039796215.1 Verrucomicrobiota bacterium | reverse complement strand
TTGTTCTTCGGGGAGCAGATGGCGACGAGCTGGTCTTCCATCAGGGGGATGATCTCCACCTGGCGGGTCTTCTGCGGGAACGCGACGAGTCCGAAGTCGACGGCGTTGGAGATGACGTCCTCATAGACGAGGTTCGAACGGCGGTATTCGACGCGCACGTTGACGTGCGGGAATTCCTGCATGAAAGACTTCACGTGCGGCGGCAGCTCGTGCAGGCCGATGGAGACGATGGTCGAGATGTGCACCGTGCCGCTGACGACCTTGCGCATCTCCTGCATCTCGCTGCCGACCTGCTCGTAGCGGTTGAGGATGTCCTTGGCCGCCTCGTAGAGGCTGCGGCCTTCGCGGGTGAGTCGGAACTGTTTCTGGCTCCGGTCGACGATGAGCACGTTGAAGTGCTTCTCCATCGAGCGCAGCTGCTGGCTCACGGCGGACTGCGTGATGGCGTTCAGTTTGGCGGCCTTGGAGAAGCTTTCGTTGTCCACGAGGTCGCGGAAGATCTTCAGGTTCTCGATATGCATGGGAGGGCGTACGGCATGATTAAATAAACTAATGGCGAAGGCCTTCAAGGTTAGACATGCTTATCGTGAATCGGCGTGCCGCATCCGTCGGGCAGGGCGCCCCGCAGGTTGACTCCCGGCGGGTTATGCCTCCCTCTGATGGAAATGGTCACCTCCGACCAGTTCAAGGCCCGCTGCGAGGGGGTATTGGCCCGCATCCGCAAGGCTTGCGCTCAGGCCGGTCGCGACCCGGCGACGGTCCGTCTCCTTCCCGTCACGAAGACCCACCCTGTGGAGGCGGCCTTGCTGGCATACGGCGTCGGCCTCCGGGCCGTCGGCGAGAATCGCGTCCAAGAAGCCGCCCAGAAGCGCCCCCTGGCCCCGGCCGACCTCCGCTGGGAACTGATCGGCCACCTGCAGTCCAACAAGGCCAAGCATGCGTTGCAGGCCTTTGACGTCCTCCAGAGCGTCGATTCTCCGGAGCTGGCGACCCGACTCGGGCGTCTGGCCGGCGAGATGGGCCTGCGCCGCGAGGTGCTGCTCCAGGTCAACTCCGGCGACGATCCCGCGAAATTCGGCTGCGACCTTGCCGACGCACCGCGTCTCCTCGAGGCGGCCTTGGCCCAGCCGGCCCTGGTCGTGACGGGCCTGATGGCCATCGCGCCGCTGTCCGACGACCCGGCGGTCGCCGATCGCACCTTCGCCGAGCTACGCCTCTGCCGCGACCGGTTGGCAGGGCGGTTTGCCGTCGCCCTCCCCGAATTATCCATGGGGATGAGCGGAGACCTTGAATCCGCCGTCGCCGCAGGTTCTACTTGCGTCCGCGTCGGCTCCGCTTTGTTCGGCAGCCGGCCCACCGCATGATCCGCCGCCTCCAAATCCGCGACCTCGCCCTGATGGACCGCACCTCGCTCGAGCTGGGCGCGGGCTTCACGGTGGTCACAGGCGAGACCGGCGCCGGTAAATCCGTGTTGCTCGGCGCGCTCTCGCTTCTCGCCGGCAATCGCGCGGCGAAGACGATCGTCCGCAAGGGAGCCGAAGAGTGCTCGGTCGAGGCCGAGCTCGAGACCGACGGCGACAAGCGCTTCGATGAGGCGCTGAAGACGCTCGATCTGCCGGCCTGCGACGACGGACTGCTCATCCTGAAGCGTTCGGTCCACGCGACCAAGGCGGGTCGCATCTCGATCAACGGCGGTTCGGCGACGCTCACGCAGCTGCAGCAGCTCGGCGAGCTCTGGATCGATTTCCACGGGCCGGGCGAACCCCAGAAGCTGATGCGCGCCGAGACGCAGCTGGAGATGCTCGACCTGCACGCGGGTCTGGCTTCCGCCCTTGCGACCTACCGCGCCGGCTGGCGTCAGCGTAACGACCTGCTCCGTCAGGCCGCCGAAGCCGCCACGGCCGAACGGCTCTCCGAGGACGAGGAAGCCTTCCTCCGTTCCCAGCTCGAGAAACTCGATTCGCTCGACCTCTCCGAAGAGGCCATCACCAAGCTCGAACGCGACCACGCTCGTTCCTCGAGGGCGCAGGAACTCGCGGCTTTGCTCGGTCAGCTGGATGCCGGTCTCGGCTCCGACGGATTAGGCGAGGTGCTCCCGAAGCTCCTCAAGGCCGGCGATGACGTCGCCCGGATCGACGAGGAGGCCTCCGCTCTCCGCGACCGGCTGAACTCCCTCGCCGCCGAAGCCGAGGATATCCGCGCCGACTTCGCGCGTCTGGGCCGCGGACTTTCCTGCGACGACGAGTCCGCCGCCGAACTCGACGGCAAGATGAACCTTTGGCTGGAATTCCGCCGCAAGCACGGTCCCGGCGCCGAAGCGGTCCGCGACAAGCGCGAGGCGCTCCGCCGCCGGCTGGCTTCTCAGGGCGACGTCGAGGCCCGCGTGGCGAAACTCAAGGCTGAGGCCGCCAAGGTGGAGAAAGACCTTCGCAAGCAGGCCGAGGCCCTGCGCGCCGCCCGTGTCAAAGCCGCCGACAAGCTCGCCGTCGCCGCCCGCAAGATGCTTGGCTCGCTCGGCTTCAAGAAAGCGGACCTGCGCATCGAGGTCGCCGCCGCCGAGCTTGGACCGCACGGAGCTGATGCGGTCCGCTTCCTTTTCTGTCCCAACGCGGGTCAGGACCTGCTCCCGCTCGATCAGATCGCGTCCAGCGGCGAAGCCGCCCGCGTGATGCTCGCCCTGAAGACCGTGCTCGCCGCCGTCGATCGTACCCCGGTGCTCGTCTTCGACGAGGTCGATGCGAACGTCGGCGGTGAGATCGGCGCGCAGGTCGGCCGCGAGCTCGCCACGCTCGGCAAGGGCCATCAGGTGTTCTGCGTGACGCATCTCCCGCAGGTCGCCGCGCTCGGTCATACCCATCTCGTCGTGACGAAGACCCAGGATGAAAAGTCGACGACGGTCGAGATCGCGCCGGTGCACGGCCG
>JBDKKH010000207.1:0-2981 GCA_039796215.1 Verrucomicrobiota bacterium | reverse complement strand
TCGAGCTCGTCGCCGAAAGCCCCTTCCAGTCCGCCTGGGGCGAGTTCGCCTTGCGCGTCTACCGTTCGCTGCCCGACGGACGCCAGCACCACGTGTTCACGCTCGGGCACCCCGATGAATCGCCGACGCTCGTGCGCGTCCAGCGCGAGAACATGCTCGGAGACCTCTTCCGGGGCAGCGCCTTCGGCGCCGGCACCTCGCTCGCCGCCAGCTTCGAAGCCGTGGCCAAAGAGGGCCGCGGGGTCGTCGTCCATGTCACCCAACCCTTCGGCGGCGTGCAGGCAGACCAATCCGGCGTGCGCCTCGGCGCGATGGACGCCCGTGATTACGGCATCGGAGCCCAGATCCTTTCGCATCTCGGACTGCGCCGCATCCGGCTCATCACGAACAACCCGCGGAAGGTCGTCGGACTGGGTGGTTACGGGCTGGAGATCGTCGAGCAGGTCCCGTTCTGATACGTTTCGGCCGTTTCCGCTTGCAGGCGGGTTCGGAAGAGACTCCATCGGCCGTCCGTTCTTCCGCCATGAGCCTAGACAAGCCCACTCCCGACGCCGTCGACGGCGCTGAACTCCGTTTCGCCGTCGTGTCGGCGGGTTACAACGCCGAGCTGGTCCAGGCCCTGAAGAAGAACGCCGTCCGCGCCCTCCGGGCGGCGGGCGTCCCCGCCGCGGGCATCGTGTCGCTCGAAGTCCCCGGCTCCGGCGAGATCCCCTACGCGGCCTACATGGCCGCCATGAGCGGCGACTACGACTGCGTCATCGCGCTGGGAGTCGTCATCGCAGGGGACACCCCGCACCACGAGATCATCGCCCACTCCACCGCGACGGCCCTGCAGGACGTCGCCATCCGCTCCGAGGTCCCGGTGATCAACGGCATCGTGGTCACGAATTCCCGCGAGCAGGCGGTCGCACGCTGCCAGGGCGCCCTGGATCGCGGCACGGAATTCGCGCACGCCGCCCTGACGATGGCGCGCCACCGCGTGACCCTCGGCGAACGCCTCGACCAGGTCGAGGACGAGGAACGCAAGCGCGGCGGCTCCGAACCTTTCGCCCAGAACTGACCCATGGAAGCAGACTCTCCCGCCGGCGCCTCAGCGCGCGCCAAGATCCGCATCCGGATCAAAAGCGTCGACTACCGGATGGCCGACCAGACCGCCGCCGACATCTTCGCCATCGTCGGCGCCACCGGCGCCCGCGTCGCCGGCCCCTTCCCGCATCCGTCCCAGATGGAAGAACCGCGCACCGCCCTGCGCGACGAGATCCGCGGGCACTTCCGGCTCCTGGAGATCATCGGCTCCAACCAGAAGACCGTCGACGCCCTCCGCCGTCATAACGTGCCGGCCGGCGTCGAGATCGCCATCATCGCGCCGGACGTCGCCGCGACCCCCGTCGTCGACCCCGCCGCGCCGCCCGTGAAACGCAACCGCCGCCACGACAGCCGCGTCGCGGCGATGCAGTTCCTGGTCTCATGGGAGGTGCAGCGCCACGCCGACATGGTCACGGCGCTCTTCGATTTCTTCTCCGGCCGCCCGCAGCCCCGCGAATACTACGCCTTCGCCGAAGAACTGGTGCAGGGCGTCATCCGCGACCTCGCCCTCATCGACGAGGTCATCGGAAAATACGCCAAGAACTGGGCCTTCGGACGCATCGCGCGCGTCGACCTCGCCATCCTGCGCGTGGCCGTCTTCGAACTGATGCGCCGGACGGACATCCCACCGGTCGTCAGCATCAACGAGGCCGTGGATATCGCGAAGGAGTTCTCCACCGAGGAGTCGAAGCGCTTCGTCAACGGCATCCTCGACAGCTATAAGGAAGAACTGGGGCGCGACCCGCGCAAAGCCGAAGGGAACTGAGCCATGGCCGGCTTCTTCGAGCGCCTGAAGTCCGGCCTGAGCCGTACGGCGGAGGCCGTCGCCAACCTCCTGGCGCGACCGATGGACGCCGCCTCGGCCGAAGAGCTGCGCGAGCGGCTGATCGCCGCCGACTTCGGTCCGGCGACCGCCGACGAGGTCGTGGCGGCCGCGCGGTCCGCCTGGAAGAACGAGGCGGCCTTACGGCAGACCTCTCCCGCGGAAGCCGCCGCCGAAGCCATCCTGCGCGCCCTCGGCGGCGCCTCCGAACCGGCCGCGACCGAGGCCAAGCCTCGCGTGGTGATGCTGCTCGGCGTCAACGGAGCGGGCAAGACGACCACCGCGGCCAAGCTCGCGTGGCGCGCGCAAAGCGCCGGACAGACGTGCCTGCTCGGCGCCTGCGATACTTTCCGGGCGGCGGCCGGCGAACAGCTCGCCGCCTGGGCCGGCCGGCTCGGGGCCGAAGTCGTGGGCGGAGCCGCCGGCGCCGATCCCGCGGCGGTGGCCTTCGACGCCGTCAAGGCGGGCGTCGCGCGAGGCGCCGACCTGGTGATCCTGGACACCGCCGGCCGGCTGCACACCAAGGCGCACCTGCTCGAAGAACTCCGCAAAGTCGTCCGCGTGACGGCGAAGGCCCAGCCCGGCGCGCCGCATGAGAAGTGGCTCGTCCTCGACGGCTCGCTGGGCGCCAACTCCCTCGAGCAAGCCCGCATCTTCCACGAAGCCGTGGGGCTCACGGGCCTGATCGTGACCAAGCTCGACGGCACCGCCCGCGGGGGCGCGCTCGTGGCCGTGGTCCGCGAACTCGGCGTCCCGGTGCGCTTCATCGGCGTGGGCGAGCAGCCCGGCGACCTGCAGCCTTTCGACGCGCGCGCCTACGCACGCTCGGTGGTGGGCCTGGCGGAGTGAGGTTGGCTTGCCAGCGAGGGCCCCTAGCCCCAGCATGACGTCATGTCGGCCGAGACCGTCACCGTCCAATTAGGCCAACGCTCCTACCCTGTCCGCATCGGGGCCGGGATGCGTCGCGAAGCCTTGGCCGCCGCCGAAGCCCGCGTAGCCGCCGGCCAGAAGTGCGTCGCCCTGACCTCGCCCGGCGTCGCCGCCGCGCTGGACGGGTTCGACGCCGAACTCG
>JBDKKH010000206.1:0-6961 GCA_039796215.1 Verrucomicrobiota bacterium | reverse complement strand
CGTCCGGGGTCATTCGAACCGGGGAATCAGGCCGTCCTTCTCGAGCTTCAGGAATAGCTCGCGGCTGAACCAGGCGTCGTTGGCGGCGTACTGGATCTGACGTTCGTCGAGCGGCTTGGCCCAGTTGGAAGTCTGAACCTTCTTCGACTTCTTCATCTGCAGTTTCAGGAAATGCGCGGCCAGAGCCTGGAGGCCGGTGTTCACCAGGCCCGTCTTCTTGGTGTGGTCGGCGATGTCGATGAACGCGCGGTCCTCGAAGGGGGCGCGCGCCCGGAGGTTCTTGACGTCATCGCGGACGGCGACGCCGACCTTGGCCTGTCGGTCATTGCAGAGCACCGGGAAGGCGAGGGGGATCCCTCCGCAGTGATCCAGGCGGAAGACGAAGATATGATGTTCGCCGGCCAGCTGCAGGATCGACGGGAAATTGTATTCGCCCCGGGTGTGCGACGGCTTGGTCTCGGTGTCGAAGCCGAGCACGCGGTCACGGGCCAGCGAGGCGATGGCCCGCTCGGCCTCGCGTTCGCTCTCGATCAGTTCGATGGGCCCGTCCCAGCAGCCCACGGGCAGAGATTCGATCAGTTCTTTTTCGACCCGGATACCGCCTTGGCCTCTGCCACCCTGGGGCTCGGCGCTGGGTTCAGCAGGTTCTGGCAGGTTTTCGGACGATTCCACGACTTGAAAGGCAAAGCCACCGCCGCTTCTTGGCAACCAGAGACTAGGCCCTCGGCGGGAAAAAAGCGTTGACCGTGTCGGCTGGCTGCCCTTTGTTCATTTTCCCATTTAACGGGGCCTTAGCTCAGTTGGTAGAGCGCTTGCATGGCATGCAAGAGGTCGTCGGTTCAAGCCCGATAGGCTCCACCATTCCAAACCGGCCGTCTTCTCGAGAAGACGGCCGGACTCTTTTCGGCCCGGCTCAGCGTTGGAGCAGGGTCAGGAGTCCTCGGCAGTCATTCGCGAGGCGAGGCTCCATCGAGGTCGAGTCGCGGTTGACCTTGCCGATGGATTCCTGGCAGCTCTCGAGGGCTTTCTTGAGGCCGAGCAATTCCGTCTTGGCCGGCTTGAGTTCGCTTTTTTCGGCCAGTTCGCCGGCGAGCGCCGCATGCTTCACGAGGGCGGCCTGGATGTTGTCGCGATCCGCGGCCGAGCGGCGAAGCATGACCCAGATAGGCTTGGCCTTGGGTCCGCCGTCAGCCAGCAGTCGGAGGTAACCGAGCGCGGTGTAGGGCTTGGTGTCCTGTTCGAGGTCGCGCCGAGCCGCGGCTTCGGCGGCGAGGCTTTCGGGCGACCGGCTTTCAGCCGGGCGGACCTTGGGTTTGGCCCCGTTTTTCCCTTTGGCCTTCGCCTTCGGGTTGGTCTCCTTGGCTTCTTTGGACTCTTTCATTTCCTCCGCCATCGGTTCGGCGGCTTCCTTGCCGACCGCGGTGCCGCGTGGTCGGCTGGCGTTTTTCAGTTCCTGGAAGGCGAGCCAGAACAGATTTTCATCCAACGCGAATTCCGAGCAGACGGCTTCGGCGCGGTTCGTGTTCAAGGGCAGCCCGCTGAGGCCGACTTGCAGCGAGGCATTCAGATTCCGGAGCAGGGAGCGGGCGTCGGTGGCCTCGGCTTCCTTGCTGAAAGGGTCATCGTCGGTCGCCGGCTTGGCGGCCTTCTTGGAATCCGCCATCTCGAGCAGCTGTTTTCGCTCGGCCCAAAGTCGTGGATTGTTCTGCCGGATCCAGTCCTGATCGAGGTCCTCCCATTTGTAGGTGAGCACCGCGTCAGCGTCGACGCGTTTGACCAGGATGGTCAGTTCGTCCTGGGTGATGTATTCGAAGGTGATGACCGCCGGATTGCCGGTGCGTCGAAGCATCACGGTCTCCGCGCTGGCTTGGAGGGCGAGCAGTGCAATGGCTCCCAGGAAAAGGCGTCGGACGGGGTTCACGCTTCCACCTTAGGGCGGTTACCGCGGGTCGGCAAATCCAGAAAACCTCGGTGGACGTCCGACCAAGCCGGCCTGAAAGCAAGAAGCCGCCTAGCGGCGGCTTCTGCGGGCGGATCCGTCGGGCGGCTTACTTACCCTTGGCCTGGAACTTAGGCAGAAGGTAGTCGGCGCAAGAATCGAGGGAGGCCAGCTGGACGTAATCCGCTTCCGGGACCTCGATGCCGTGCTTCTTGCGGAGCTCCATCACGATATCCAGGAAATCCATCGAGTCCAAGGAGAGCTGGTCGCGGAGGCGGACCTCGGGCTTGACCGTGGTCAAGTCTTCGTCCGGGGCGATGTCGGCGATGATGTCGAGCACCACCTGCTTGATGTCTTCCTTGGTCATGTTGCTGGCTTGTTTACAATCGCCCCGCCCTTGTCAGGCAACCCCATATTTCTTGACGATGAGGGCGGAATTGATGCCCAGCATGCCGAACGAGTTGTTCAGGATGGCGGTGACCTTGTCGGCTTTCACCGGATGGTTGATGACCAGGCCGGGCATGGCGCATTCCGGGTCTAATTCCTCGATATTGATGGTCGGATGCACCCAGTGATCGTCGAAAGAGGGGAGATTGCCCGCTAATTCAAGGGCTCCCGCCGCACCCATGCAGTGGCCGATGAAGCTCTTGGTGTTGTTGATGCGGGTGTCCGGGCAATCCGTGAAGACGGTGCGCAAGGCGATGCATTCCTGGATGTCGCCCAGGGCCGTGGCGGTGGCGTGGGTGGAGACGATATCGATGTCTTGTGGGCGCATTCCGGCACGCCGAAGGGCCATGCGGACGCATTCCGTCTGCCGTTCGGGGTTCGGCAGCACGGCGTCGGTGGCGTCGGAGTTGATGCACCAGCCGGCGATCTCGGCGATGATTTCGGCGCCGCGGGCCAGGGCGTCGTCCAGCCGCTCCAGGACGTAGATGGCGCCTCCTTCGGAGATGACGATGCCATTCCGGTTTTTGTCGAAAGGGCGCGAGGCCTTGGCGGCGTCTTCGTGCGCCGCGAGGGCTCCTTGGTTCTTGAATCCGGCGAAGATGCCGAAGGTGTGGATGGACTCGGAGACCCCGCCCGCGAAGGCGACGTCTACTTCGCCCAGCTGGAGCATCTGGGCGGCTTGGATCAGGCCGGCGTTGCCCGCCGCGCAGGCTGCGCCGATGGTGTAATGCGGGCCGGTGATGCCCATGTTCATCGTGACTTCGCCCGCGGGGTTGTTGGCCACGGTGCGAGGGTTGTGGTGATGGGTCCAGTACTTGGTGTCGTTGCCGAACTGGGAGATGTTGTGGATCTCGTTCTCGGTCTCGACGTTGCCGTGCTCGGTGATGCCCAGATACACGCCGACCCTGGACTTATCGACTTTCTCCCAGTCGAGCCCGGAGTCCGCCAAGGCTTCGCGGGCGCAGAAGATGGAGATCGAGCCGACGCGGGTCCCGTTGCGGATTTCTTTGCGCTTCTGCCACTTCGTGGCGTCGAAATCGCAGACCCCGGCGGGCTGGGGGCCCATGTGGCGGACATCGATCACGGCGATGCGGGCCTTGCCAGCCAGAAGGTTGGCTCGGAATTCGGCCAAGGAGTTGCCGTTGGGGGCGGTGAGGCCGAGGCCGGTGATGACGATGCGTGGCGGGGAGGACATCTGACGTCCCTTCATCAAGTGTCCGCTGGGCGTGAAGTCAAACCCCGGCCCCGCTTGCCCTTGCCAATCAGCCCCCTCTGCTTTGAGTAAGCCCAGATGTCCAAGCCGATCCCATGCTCCCTTTGCGAGGAGGCCGCCACGGTCCACCTCTCTCAGGTCGTTCACAGTAAGGTCACGAAGGTACATCTCTGCGAAGCCTGCGCCCAGAAGGGCGGGGCGACCGACCCCGCGGTTTTTCAGCTGGCCGACGCCTTGGCTGCGGAGGCGCCGGTCCCCGCGCTCACCTGTCCCCGCTGCGGTTTCTCGGACCTGGACTTCCGCAAGCGCGGCCGACTGGGCTGTCCGGCTTGCTGGGAGACCTTTGGCGACGTCCTGGGAGGCCTATTGCTCAAGGTCCAGCATGAGCCCGCTCATGTCGGGCGGGCGCCGGCGGGCCTCGTGCCCGTCGCCCAGCTTCGCCGTCGCCTGGCGGCTGCCCAGGCTGAGATGGCCTTGGCGGTCGCGGCGGAAGATTTCGAGGCCGCCGCCCGGCTGCGCGATGAGATCGCCTCCCTGGAGCGCCGCCTCGCCACCCCTTGATCATGACTGTCGCAGCCATCCTCGCCGCGGAGAACGAGCTCACCCACCTCCTGGGGGCCCAGCAAGCCGTCGTGCTCAGCACGCGGATCCGCCTCGCCCGCAATCTCGACGGGATGCCCTTCCCGGGCTGGGCCAAGGTCGCCCAGCGCAAGGAGATCGGCGAGCGCTGCGTCGCGGCCTTGGAAGCCTTGCCGAAGTTCCGTCGCGGCCATGTCCTGCTGATGTCCGAGCTGGGCGACCGCGATCGCTCCGTGCTCGTCGAAAGGCACCTGGTCTCCAAGGAGCTGGCCGCAGGCAAGAGCGGCGCTGCCGTCATCAGCCGCGACCAGACCTGCTCCGTCATGGTCAACGAGGAGGACCATCTGCGCATCCAAGTGGTCAAGGCCGGCTGGCATCTCCGCGGGACCTGGCACATCGCCGAGCAGCTGGACGACGCCTTGGGCGCCGCGCTGAAACTGGCCTTCTCGGACCGGCTGGGCTATCTGACCGCCTGCCCGACCAACGTCGGCACAGGCCTGCGGGCCTCGGCCATGGTCCACCTGCCCGGGCTGTGCCTTGCGGGCCACATGGAAAAGGTCACCCGCGCGCTCAGCCAGGACGGCCTCGCCGTCCGTGGCTGGCTGGGCGAAGGCACGGAGGCCGCCGGCAACGTCTTCCAGATCTCCAACCAGCAGACGCTGGGGCTTTCCGAGGACGCGATCCTCAAGCATCTCGGCGGCTGGATCAAGCAGGTCATCGAGCAGGAGTGGAACGCCCGGCGCAAGCTGGCCCAGGAGGAAGGCGAGAAATTCATCGACCGTCTGGCCCGTTCGCTCGGCGTCCTCCGGTCGGCGCGCCTGCTGACGAGCGCGGAGGCCATGAACATGCTTTCGCATCTCCGCCTGGCCTGCGATCTCGGCTGCCTGCCCGAGGAGCGACGTCACCTCATCGACCGCCTGATGATCGAGGGCCAGCCTGCGCACGTCCAGGCGCGCGCCGGTCAGGAACTCGACAGCGACGGCCGCGACCGTCGCCGCGCGTCGGTGGTCCGCGAGGCGCTCAAGGACTTTCCGGACGTCGGGCCGCCGACGGCTTAGTCGGCCTGCGGCGGATTAGCCGCCCGGTCCTTGCGCGCCATCTCGTCCAGCAAGGCCTGCACGCGAGCCACGCCGCCGGTGACGTCGTCTTCCTGGAAGGAAAGATCCGGCGTGTGCTTCATCTGGAGGATGCCGCCCACGGTGGAGCGTAGTTCGGACCGCACCCGCTTGAGGAAGGCGCGGGCTTTCTTGCGCTCGGCGTCGTCGCCGGAAACCGCGTAACCGATGCGCGTCTGTCGCAGGTCCGGGGAGACGCTGGCGACGGTGATCGTGATCAGCGCCGCCTCGGTCGGCCAGGTCTGCCGCAGCGCCGAGGAGACCTCGCGCTGGATGAGTTCGGCGACCCGGAGCTGGCGTTGCGACATGGGGCTTAGAGGGACGGACGGGTCTGCACCATCTCGACGGCTTCGATGATGTCGCCGGGCTGGTACTCGTCGTAACCGCCGAGCTTGATGCCGCATTCGAAGCCCGCCTTGACCTCGGACGCGTCGTCCTTGAAGCGACGCAGCGTCTCGACGGGGCCGTTGTGGATGATCTTGCCGCCGCGCACCACGCGCGCCTTGGCGGCGCGGCGGATGAGGCCTTCGGTGACCATGCAGCCCGCGACCTTGTGTTCCTTGCCGAGCGGGAAG
This sequence comes from Verrucomicrobiota bacterium, assembly GCA_039796215.1. Taxonomy (GTDB): domain Bacteria; phylum Verrucomicrobiota; class Verrucomicrobiia; order Opitutales; family UBA953; genus UBA953. Next base: position 1,093 of record JBDKKH010000206.1, on the reverse strand, counting down.
ACGGCGCGTACTTCGGCGGCGCCCAGCTTGTTCTCGCGCACCTCGGGGTCGAGGAGCTCCGTCATGGCTTCCTTCACGAGCGTGATGAGCTCGTAGATGATGTCGTGGGTGATGAGGCGTACGCCGGTGCGCTTCAGCTGAGGCTGGACGCCGTTCTCGACCTTCGTGTCGAAGGCCACGACGAGGGCCTTGGAGGCCTCGGCCAGGGCGACGTCGCCTTGGGTGACGGGGCCGACGGAGCCGCCGACGACTTCCAGCCGGACCTTGTTCGACTTGATGTCGCGCAAGCAGCCTTCGAGGGCCTCGAGCGTGCCGTTGACGTCGGCCTTGAGCAGGACCCGCAGGATCTTCTCCTTGTCCTGGGCGAGGGCGGCCATCAGGCGTTCGAGGTCGGACATGCCCGGGCGGGCGCCGGTGTTCGGCGCCTGCTGCTGGGCTTCGGCGGCCTTGCGCGCGGCGAGGGCGGCCTCTTCGGCGATCTCGCGGGCTTCGCGGTCGTTCTTGACCGTCTTGAACTTGGAACCAGGGGAGGGGACGGCGTCCCAGCCGAGGACGAGCGCGGGGGCGCCCGGAGCGGCGTTGGCCATGCGGTTGCCGCGCTCATCCATGAGCGCGCGCACCTTGCACCAGGTCTCGCCGCAGACGAACGAGTCGCCGGGCTTGAGCGTGCCTTTCTGGACGATGACGGTGGCCGTGGGGCCGCGGCCGGTCTCCATCTGCGATTCGATGACGACGCCTTGGGCGGGGCACTTGGCGTTGGCCTTGAGGTCGAGCACTTCGGCCTGCAGGAGGATGGATTCGAGCAGCTCGGTCATGCCGGTGCCTTTGAGGGCCGACACGGGGCTGGTGATGGTCTCGCCGCCCCAGTCCTCGGGCGTGAGGTTGCGCTGCTGCATCTGCTGCTTCACGCGGTCGATGTTCGCGCCCTTGGCGTCCACCTTGTTGATGGCGGCGACGATGGCGCTCGCGTGCTTCTGCGCGAACTTGAGGGCTTCTTCGGTCTGCGGCATGAAGCCGTCGTCGGCCGCCACGACCAGCACGGCGACGTCGGTGACGGAGGCGCCGCGCTCGCGCATCTTGGCGAACGCCGCGT
>JBDKKH010000205.1:0-5582 GCA_039796215.1 Verrucomicrobiota bacterium | reverse complement strand
TCCGAAGGCGCCTTGGGCGACCGGTGGCACGAGAGCGAGACGTCCCCGGTCTTCATGCACAGCAGCACCGAGGCGGAGACCCGCGCCGAACTCGCGCTGACGGGCTTCGCGGCCATCGAATGCCCCCTGAGCACCGAAGTCGCGGAAGACGGGCCCCTCGTCGGCGAATTCGCCGGCGAGACCCGCTTCTACGTCGCGAGAAAGACTTGAAGGAACCCAGCCGCCACGGCCTTGTCGGGGTGACATGCCATTCCGGCCTTTCCTGTTCCTGTCGCTCCTGCTGCCGTTCTCCGCGCAGGCGCTCGACCTACACGTCGCCCCCGGGGGTGATGACCGCGCGGCGGGCCGGGCCGACACCCCCCTCGCCTCGCTCGAGGGCGCCCGCCAAGCTGTCCGCAAGCTGCCGCGTCCGCTCGCCGAACCGGTGCGCGTCCTTTTCGCCGCCGGCACCTACCGCCTCACCGAGGCGGTCTCGTTCGACGACAAAGATTCCGGCGAGCCAGGCAGGCCCGTGAGCTATGAGGCCGCTCCCGGCGCCAAGGTCGTGATCTCCGGAGGCCAGGAACTCGCCGCCTTCGCGCCGGGCAGGGACGGACAGTGGACGCTGCAGACACCGTCGGGAACACCGCTCTTCGAACAGCTTTGGATCGGCGACCGCCGGGCCACGCGCGCCCGTGCCAGCCGGCCAGGGACGCGCTTCATGCGCTGCCTCGAAACCGAAAATCCGCTGCCCGCCGATCAGACGGTTCCGGGCTTCACGGAACAGCTGATCCGGGTCGAGCCGACCGAACTGACCGCCTTCGCCTCGGCCACGAAGCAGGAGACCAAGGACGCCGTCGTGACCTTTTACCATAAATGGGACGTGACCCGCAGCCGGGTGGAAGCCGCCGACCCGTCCGCCGGCAGCCTCACGGTCCGGGGGCCGGCGCAGAAAGCGAACACGGCCTTCGACCACCTCACCGGCGTGGTCGTCGAGAACCTGCCGGCGCTGCTCGACGAACCCGGCGAATGGTTCCTCGGCCGCCAAGGCCGGCTGACCTACCTGCCCCGGCCCGACGAGCGTCCGGAGGCCGTCCGCGCCGTCTATCCGGTCGCGGAAAAACTGCTGGCCATCGTCGGCCGGCCGGGCGCGAAGGTGCGCCACCTCACCTTCCAAGGCCTGCGTTTCAGCCACGCGAAGGGCGTACCCTCGCTCGCGACCGCCGTGCCGAACCAGGCGGCGGTCCGCACGGTCGACGGCGTCATCACGCTGGAACACGCCACGCAGGTCGCCTTCATCGGGTGCGAGCTTTCCCACGTCGGCGGCTATGGCTTCGCCGCGGGACGTGGCACCCGCGAAGTGACCATCCGGAAGTGCCTGATCACGGACCTGGGCGCCGGCGGCGTGAAGCTCGGCACGCTCCAGGACGAGCCCCAGTCGGAGAACCATGCGAGCCATCATCGCGTGCACGACAACATCATCCGCGACGGCGGCCTGCTCTTCCCTGGCGCGGTGGGCGTGTGGATCGGCTCGTCCTCCGACAACGAAGTCACCCACAACGAGATCTCCGACTTCTTCTACTCAGCGGTCTCGGTCGGCTGGCGCTGGGGCTATGCGCCCAGCAACGCCAAACGCAACCAGGTCGAATGGAACCACCTGCACCACCTCGGCAAAGGGCTGCTCAGCGACATGGGCGGCGTCTACACGCTGGGCCCCTCCGAAGGCACCTCGGTGAGCCACAACCTGATCCACGACGTGACCTGCTTCAGCTACGGCGGCTGGGGGCTTTACACCGACGAGGGCAGCTCGGGCATCACGATGGAGGGCAACGTGACGTATGACACCACCGACGGCGGCTTCCACCAGCATTACGGGAAGGACAACGTGATCCGGAACAACGTCTTCGCCTTCTCCGAAGAATACCAGGTCAAACGCGCCCGCGCCGAGGACCACCTGTCCTTCACGTTCGAGAAGAACATCGTGATCTTCGACCGCGGCGAACTGCTCGGCAGCAACTGGAACGGCACGACGGCGAACTTCCTCAACCGAAGCAACGTCTACTGGGACGTCTCCGCCCGCCCGGTGACGTTCACGGACAAAAAGCTGCCGTTGGCCGCCTGGCAGCAGACCGGCCAGGACCTGGGCTCGCTGGTCGCCGATCCCCTCTTCGTGGACGCCGCCAAGCGCGACTTCCGCCTCCGCCCCGGCTCGCCCGCCCTCGCCCTGGGCATCCGGTCGATCGACGTGTCCGCGATGGGGGTGCTCCGCGATGACCCGGCCTGGCGCCAGCTGGCGGAGACCTTCGAACGTGGGCCGGCGATGCCCCGCCCGGCCCGACCCAGCGCGCCGAGCCTGAACATCCGCCAGACCTTCGAAGGCCGCATCACCGACCTGCAACGCCCCTTCCCGCATGCTTCGCCGTCGCTTACCGCGCTCCGCTCCGCGCCCGGCAAACCGAAGGTCAGCCTCGGCGACGCCCTGCGCGTGAGCCCTGCCAAGTCCGCCGAGGGCAAGCAGTCCCTGCTTTTCCAGGACGCCCCGGGCCTGCCCTCGCGCCACTACCCGATGCTGGCCTTCAACCCACGTCACCGTGCCGGCACCTCGACCGTGAGCTTCGCCCTCTATCTCGAACCGAAGGCGATCTTCATCCACGAGTGGCGCACGAAGGGGAACCCTTATCGGACCGGACCGACGTTGCAGATCCAGAACGGCCGCCTGACCGGCGTCAAAGGCCTCGACGTCGCCCTCCCCACCCAGAAGTGGCTCCGCTTCGAACTGTCCGCAGTCATCGGCGACCGGGTCACGGGACGTTGGAACCTGAAGGTCATGCCCGAGGGCGAGGCCCCGCTGGAATTCAAGGACCTACCCTGTCGCAACCCCGACATGAAGAATCTCGAATGGGTCGGCTTCATCAGCAACGCCGACGAGAAGACGGAGTTCTACCTCGACGACCTCACGATCCTGACCGACAGCCCGATCCGCTGATCAACGCGCGGGCTTGGGATGCTCGCGGAAGAAGCGGGCGATGAGCTCGCTCGAGCCCTTGGCGTACTCATGCCCGCCGCCATGCAGCGCGGCCACGAGCGGCGCACCCTTGGACGAGGGATAGATCGTCGCGTCGAGCACGCCTTCCTTGGCCCAAGGAGCCCCTTCCTCAGCACAACCGTTGATCCGGCGGACCTCGGCGAAGGTCGCCTTCTGCCAGGCGAACTTGACCAGCGGATCGCCTTCGCCGGCGATATGGATGACCGGCAAGGGGGTGGACGGCCGGCCCTCCGCCCGGAGACTGCCCGCCACCGAGCCGATGGCCGCGAACACCTCCGGCCGGGCCTGCCAGAGCAGGTAACTGAAGGCCGCCCCGTTGGAATGACCCATGGAGTAAATCCTTCGTTCGTCGATCGCATGACGCTTCTTCAGGTCGGCCAGCATCGCGTCGAACAGACGAAAATCGCGCCCTCCCTCGCTGGTGACCGAGGTCTGCCAGCCAGGCATGCGCCCTTCCTTGTCGACGAGCGGCGAGACGGTGGGCAGCCCCTGCGGGAAGACGAGGAGCGAAGTCTTGTCGGCTGTCGCATAGCCCCAGCGACTGGCCGAATGCGCCGAGCGACCGCCGTGGCCATGCCAGCAGAAGACCAAGGCGAGGGGTCCTTTGGCGTCCGCCGGCACCCGCACCAAAGCCGTCCGCTTGACGCCGTCGATGTCCCAGGACTGCTCGGCGAAGCCCTCCGGGGGCTTGGCCGCGAGCAGCTCGCGCAGCTTGCCTTGGGCGGAGACATCGGCTGCGCAGAGCAGCGACAGGAGGGCGAGGAGGAAGAGGTGCATCAAACAGAAGGGGCTCACCGATGAAACACCGGTGAGCCCCTTGAGTTGCGGCCTCGGCTGCTTACTCGCGACGGCCCGCGAAGAAGCGGATCACGTAGAAGAGCAGCGTGACGAAAGCCGAGAACAGGATGAAGGCCGCCGCGACGTGCTGGTCGGTCTCGAGGGTGTTCTTGATCTCGTTGGTCTGGTAAAGGATCACGGTGGACATCAGCACGATCATCGCGATGGAGAACCAGGCGCCCAGGCTGAGGCCCGCGATGGCGGCCACGATGACGATCGCGAGGACCGCGAAACCACCGATGACGATGGCGACCTTGAGGAAGGAGAAGTCGAGGTTGGTCATGAACACCAGGGCGGTGAGGCCCGCGATCATGCCGGCGGTGACGATGCCCGCGGGGATGAGCACGCTGCCGGCGTCACCCTTGGTGGAGAGGACGACGTAGCCGATGAGCGGGATGAAGATCAGGGCTTCCAGGATGACGTAGAGTCCCAGTCCGGCATACTGCGAACCACGCGAAGCGCGGTTGAAGGCCAGCGACTGGGCCAAGGTAGTGGCGCCCCAGAAGGCGAGCATCACCAGGAGGATGCTCCAGCCGCCCAGCGACTGCATCATGGAGAAGAGGCCGGTGAAGAGCGCGTAGGCGACGCCCTGCTTCTGGTCGAAGCCGACGAAGAACAGCGCGAGGAGGGCCGCGAAACCGGCGAAAGCCAGGGCGACGAGGCCGTAGGTGCGACGGAAGAAGGCCGCGCGATCGGCCGCGGGAGCGTCGGCGACGATGAAGGGATTGGATTCGTGCATACCCTTTCAATCATAAGGATTTGGCCGGACAGTCAAGCCCCCCACGGCCGTCAGAAATGGCGAAAGCGCACAGAAGTAACCTTGAACCTCCGACCAAGCCACGTCGCCGGATGCGCCTCCGCAACCCGCTGGACGGTGAGTTCGCAGAGACATGCGCCCCCTTCGCCTTCGGCGCGACCGGTCACCAAGAACGTGTCCCCGCGCACGGCCAGCACCGGCGCCCAAGCCTCGAGCAGATCCGCCGGCTCCAGCCGGACGGGCAGACCGGACGAAGCGGATGCGACCGCTTCGTCGACCCGCGCCTCGGCCAAGGATCGCGCCAGTAAGGGAGAGCGGGCGAAGGCTTCCAAGGAGACGAATGGCCAGCCGCACTCGGGCTGGAGCCGGACCAAGCTCTCCGCCCAGGCGCGGAAGCGGTCCTCGGGAATTCTTCGTACCGCCTGGGTCACGAGCAAGGCGTCGGCTTGGGCGGAATCGAGACCGGGGAAGGCGGCGTCAGGCAGATCGAGCGGCCCCAGCGCCCCCCAGTGGGGCTGGTCCGCGCCCGCGGGCCGGGTGAAGAACAGCGGACCTCGCAGCGGGCTCGGCGCGAACGGCCCGCCTGCGGCGGACTGCCAAGCTTCGGGGGTTCCTCTTAAAAACGCCTCCCACTCACGCGGATCGCGGCTGTTGACGTTCCATGGGCCGACGATGCGCCAATCAGCGGCCGATTCCGTGCGAGAACCCACGTCCACGAGAAAAGGCTGGTGAGAGACCACCCCGGCTTCCGCCAACGTTGGACGGGCCGAGAAGAACGCCTCATCCAAAAGACGCGGCCACACCCTTCCCTCCGAGCGCTCGAGATGCCGGAGACTCCCTACCGAAAGCATCGGCCAGTTGGGCACGTCGCGCAGCTTCCATACGGCGAAGCTACCCGGCTCCGTCGCATCGTGGGAGTTGGCTCGCAGGTCCCACAGCGGACCGGCCAGAGGCGTGGCATCA
>JBDKKH010000204.1:0-5598 GCA_039796215.1 Verrucomicrobiota bacterium | reverse complement strand
TTGTGGATGGTGCCGCCGGACCTCGCCAAATGACACCGCCCGTTCTTGACCCCTCGCGGCTCTGAGCCGACCCTGTGGCCGTGTCCGAGTCTCGCCGACATCGCCTCATCTGGGTCGCCGTAGCGGGAGTCCACCTCGTCGCCTTGGGCGCCGTCTGGGCCGGAGGCGGACTTCCGAGCGCCGAGCCGACCCGCGAGGGCGGGCTTCTTCTGGTCTCGCTCGCGCCGGACCCGGTGGCCGTCCCCGGCGAAACCAAGGAAGGCATGGCCCTTGGTGCGGGCGCGCCGCTGGTCGTCCCGTCTCCTCGGCCCGTGGCCTCTTCCGTCCCGGTGCCGAGCGCGCCGTCGATGACGCCGGCGGAATCGACGGGCGTCGCCGCGGCTGCGAGCGCGCCGTCGCCTTCGGCCCTGGCCGTATCGCCGCCGTCCGCCGTGGTGTTCACGGAGCCGGCGTTCCTGGTCCGTCAGGAACCCGCCTATCCCGAGCGGGCCCGTCGCGCCGGCGTCGCCGGCGTCGCGGTCGTCCGCATCTGGCTGACGCCTTCGGGCGGCATCGAGCGCGTGGAGCTCGCCGGGAGTTCGGGTCATCGGCTGCTGGACGAGGCGGCCCTCGCGGCCGCCGGCGCCTCGACCTTCACGCCGGCCGCGCGCGACCGCCAGCCGGTGGCGGCGTCGGCGGTCGCGACCTATCGCTTCGAGCTACGCTGACATGCGCGTCCTCATCGCCTCCTCCAATCGCGGCGTCAACGGGGCGGCGATGTATGCGCGCCGGATCCTCCTGCGGCTCCGGGCCGAGGGACACGACGCCGCGCTCGCCTGCGAGGCAGGATCGTGGGTGGGCGCGGGCCTGCCCGCCGAGGTCCCCGTGCTGACCACCTCGTTCGCCCGCTGGCCCTTCGACGAATCCGACCGGGTCGCCGCTTGGTGCCGTCAGCGAGGCATCGGGCTCGTCCACTCGCATCTCACCCGTTCGGGAAATTTCGCGGCGGTGCTGCGGCAGCGGCACGGCTTACGGAGCGTCGCGCACCTGCACGCCAATCATCCGCAGTTGCACACCGGCTTCCACGACCTGCTGGTGGCCGTCTCGGACGACGTCGCGCGGCGCCACCGTTTTCTGCCTTGGAACTGGGGGACGGAGGTGGTGACGCTGCCCAATTTCGTCGACGCAGCCCAGTTCCGTCCGGCTTCTCCGGAACAGCCCGATGAACTCCGCGCGGCCTTGGGCGTCGGCGCCGGCACGCCCGTGCTCGTCGTCGTCGGCCTGATCTCCGCCCGGAAGGGCCATGACCTCGCCGTCCGCGCGTTCGCGGAGCTGCGTCGCCGGCGACCCGACGCCGTGCTGGCGGTGATCGGCGGCGGCGCGTTGCCGGCCGGCCTGCCCATGGAAGGGGTCCGCCTGCTCGGTCATCGCGAAGACGTCGCGCGCCTGCTCCCCCATGCCTCCGTCGTGCTGGTGCCTTCGCGCGCGGAGCCTTTCGGGTTGGCCGCCATCGAGGCCATGGCGTGCGGCGTCCCGGTGGTCGCCTTCGCGGTAGGCGGGCTGGCCGACGTCATCGCCGATGGCGCCGGCGTCGCCGTGCCGCCGGGCGATGTCCGCGCGATGGCGGCCGCGACGGAGGCGTTGCTGGCCGACGAAATCCTGCGCCGCGCGCAGGCTGAAGCGGGTCGGGCGGCGGCGGTCGCGCGTCATGGCGCCGAAGCCCATGTCGCCGCGCTGGCCGGGCATTACGCCCGCGTGCTCGCTCAGTAAGGGCTGACCGGCGAACCGTTGTAGCCCTTGAAGCGGCGGTGCACCCAGAGGTATTGCTCGGGCACCGCGCGGACGGCTTCTTCGAGCAGTCCCGTCAGGCGGATCGTATCGGCTTCGGCGTCGGCGCTCGGGAATCCGGACAGTTCCGGGCTGATGGTCAGCACGTAGCTGCCGTCGGCTTCGCGCCGCGGGAAGAACGTGAACACCGCCGCGCCGGACATCTTGGCCAGGCGCGAGGTCGACGTGTTCGTGATCGCGGGCCGTCCGAAGAACGGCAGGACCGACGACTGCGGCGTCCACTTGCCTTGGTCGGGGGCGTACCAGACCACTTCGCCGTCGCGGAGGGCGCGCATCAGGCCGGACATGTCGCGCATCTCGATGGCCCGGTTGGCCCAGTCCGACCGATGCTTCCGGAGCAGACCGGCCAGCACGGCGTTATTGGGGTTACGGTAGAGGCAGCAGATGGGCGTGCGGAGCGCGAGCATGCGGCCGGCGATCTCGAGCGTCGTGAAATGTCCGGACACCAGCAGGACGCCGCGGCCGGTCGCCCGGGCCTTTTCCAGCGCCTCGACGCCTTCGATGCGGCAGGGCGGCAGCGCGGCGGGCGAGCGCCACCAGCAACGCGCGACTTCCAGGATGCCCAGCGCGAGGGATTGGTAATGACGCCGGGCGAGGCGGCGGCGGGCGGCGGCGGAGAGCTCCGGAAAGCATACGCGTAGGTTCACCTCGGTCACGTGACGGCGGATGCGTATCAGGTGGAAGGCGCCGGCGCCGACGACCGCCGCCAGCGCGCGCTGCAGGCTCCACGGCAGACGGCTCACCAGCCAGAGCACCCCGAGCAACGCCCAGGTCGCGGCGTGGCGCGACGCGGTGAGGAGGGGGCGGACGGTCATGCGTGAGATTTTCCCAGGGGGAGCCGACAGGGAAGCCTAATGTGAGTTACTTCGCCGCGGGCTTCTGTTCCCAGACCTTGAGCCAGTCCGCTTCGAAGAGATTGCGCGACTTCTCCTTGGCTCCGTAGCCGGCCGCCGGCCGCTCGCCGCTCCAGCTCTTCAGGCTGGATTCGCTGGTGAAGAGGAAGAACTGCGGCGCGCGCGAGCCCGGGCAGCGGGTGTCGACGGCCACGACCTTGCCGTCGCGGCTGAACCGGTAGCCGGAGTCGTCCCACGCCACGCCGTAGACGTGCCACTCCGGTCCGACCTTCTCCCGGAAGCGCCGGTTCACCGTGCGCTTCTCCTCGGGCGAGCGGTAGGGCCCCCAGTGCAGCGCATATTGGTAGGCGCCGCCCATCAGGCCGGTGGACTCCATGATGTCGATCTCGACGCCGTCCTCCGCCGCGCCGGCGGCCTTGCCGGAGCGGCCGTAGGTCGGCGACTGCGCCCAGAAGCAGAGCTGGGTGCCGGGTTCCGCCGCGAAGCGCAGGCGGGCTTCGGCCTTGCCCGCGACCACCGTGAACTTGTTCCGGGTCGTCACGAAACCGCAGTAGGTCGTGCCGTCGGCGTCGGTCCAGGTCGTGATGATCAGGCGGCCGTCGCGCAGGTCGACGGCCTTGGGCGAATTCACGGCGTCCCTCCGCTTACCCGTCTCAATGTTCCAGATCTTCGGATCGAGCCCGGGGCCGTCGAAGTTCTCCTCCAGCACCAGGCGGTATTCCGGCGCGTCCGCGGCCGCGAGCACGGCGGCGCAGAGCTGGAAGGAAGTCAGTCGGAGCAGGCTCATGGGATAGGTCGGAAGCTTGGGTCTTCGCCGGCCAGCAGGGCGCCGAGGCGGCCCCAGTCGCCTTCACGGATGCCGCGGTCCATCACCATCGTGGTCTCCGCGGCGGTGCCGCCCGGGCCGCAATGCAACGCCCAGAGCGGGCGGCTGCTCGTCGGCAGCGTGGCGAAACGGATGTCGCCCACGACGATGACGCCGGGAAGGGCTTCGTAGGTGTTCCAGCCGCCGGTGAAGCGCGAGAAGTCGGCGATCGCGTGCGAGCCTTCGGAGTAGCCCGGCGGGGTGCCCGGGCGGTCCGCCGTCCAGGCGGCGCGGGTCTCGCCGAGCGCGATCCGCGGCGCGGAGAAGGGCGCGACGCGCACCGCGGCGACCTGCCAGGTCCCCTCGTGCAGCCACACGGCGCGCCAGAGGATCAGGTTGGAGATGGTCGGCTTCACCGCCACGCGCTCGGGGCGGATCTGACGGGCCTCGAGCCAGCTGCGCAGGCCGTCCTCGGCGCGCGCCTGCTGCCACACGCCGAGCAGGGCGTAGGCCGTGAACCAGAGCAGCCCGTAGGCGGCCAGCCGACGCGAGTGGCGTCGCCAGGCGAAGATCGCGAGCGCCAGCAGGGGCAGCGTCGCCAGCAGGTCGATGATCGGCAGGCAGTCCCACGCGTAGCGCGTCGGCGTGAAGGGCCAGAGCAGCATCGTGCCGTAGCTCGTGCAGGCGTCGCAGAGCAGGTGGGTCAGGCCGCCCGCGAAGGCCGGCAGCAGCAGTTCGCGCCAGCCCACGTTATGTCGTCGGCGGAAGCACCACGCGGCGAAGGCGGCGCTCAGGGCCGCGATGACCGGCAGCAGCAGGAAGCTGTGGGTGAAGTGGCGGTGCCAGCGGAAGGCGACCAAGGGGTCGCCGGACGAGCGGATCAGCAGGTCGAGGTCGGGGGCCTCGGAGGCCAGCAACGCGGCGACGGCGGCGGCGGAAACCGAACCCCCGCGTCGGTGGACGGCGATGCCGGCCGCGATGCCGAGGGCGCCATGCGTGAGGTTGTCCATGGACGGAGCCTAAGCCCCGGCGGCCCCGGACGGAAGACGGAGTTTCGTTTTCCGGCGGACGCCCGGCGGGAACTCCGGCGACGGAAGGATGTCAGAAACACCGGCCTTCTTCGATATAAGAGCGGCCGTCCCGACGCCCAGCCTTGACCGACCTCTCTCCGCCTTCAAAACTCCGCTTCCTCTCCCCATCACCCACACATCCATGCGTTTCGGCCTCAATACCTTCCTCTACGCCTCTCCGTTCACCAACGAGAGCGTCTCGCTGTTCAAGAAGCTCAAGAACTGGGGCTTCGACTCCGTCGAGATCGCCATCGAGGACCCCTCGCATGTCGACCCGAAGTTCCTGAAAGCCGCGGCCGCCAAGGCCGGCATCGCGATCGGCTCCATCTGCGCCGCCATGGGCCCCGGCCGCGACCTCCGCGGTTCCGCCAAGGACCAGGCCAACGGCCGCAAGTACATCATGGCCCTCGTGGACCAGGCCGCCGAGATGGGCTGCCCGCGCATCATCGGACCGCTTTATTCCGTCGTCGGCCTCATCGGCTCCCATGACGACAAGACCAAGGCCAAGCACTTCAAGCTGGTCGTCAAGAACCTCAAGGTCATCGGCAAGCACGCCCAGAAGAAGGGCGTCGAGCTCGACGTCGAGCCGCTGAACCGCTTCGAGACCGACTTCCTGAACACCTGCGACCAGGGCCTGCGCCTCGTCAAGGCCGTCAACCTCCCGAACGTCAAGCTGCACCTCGACACGTTCCACATGAACATCGAGGAGAAGAACCAGGCCGCGGCGATCCTGCGCGCCGGCAAGCACCTCGGCCACTTCCACGCCTGCGGCACCGACCGCGGCACCCCGGGCAACGACTCGCTCGACTGGAAGCCCATCGTCGCCGCCCTCAAGAAGATCGGCTACAAGAACGAGGTCGTCATCGAGTCCTTCACCACCGACGTCAAGGTCATCGCCCGCGCCGCCGCCATCTGGCGCGCGATGGAGCCGAACCGCGATGACATCGCCGTCAAGGGCCTGAAGAATCTGAACCGTTTCTTCGGTAAGCAGAAGTAAGCCGCTACCGCACCTCTCATGAAGCTGCTCACCTCCTTCCTCGCG
>JBDKKH010000203.1:0-3263 GCA_039796215.1 Verrucomicrobiota bacterium | reverse complement strand
CCATCGGCTTGGGCGCGGCCTTCTCGCCACGGCTCTTCGCCTTGAGCGGAGGGACCGCCGGCAGGACCCGGCGAGCCGGACGGACGGCACGCGCCGCCGGCTTGGCGGATTTGCCCGCCTTGGCGGCAGGACGTCCCTTGGCGGCGGGCTTGGCGACGGACTTCTTGGTCTTTTTCTTGAGAGCGGACATGTTCAGGCTTGGTAAAGGGAGCACTTATCGATGTGGCGAGCCACCGAGAGGGGCAAGCCGTTTCGGGGCGAATCGCCGCGACGCAAGGCGGCACGCAAGGCGGTCGACGAAAGGTCGATGGGCGGGGCGGCCAGCAGCGTGAGGCGGAGCAGGCCGCCGAGCGAGGCCGGCGGCGTCAGCGACAACCCGTCGCGAGACAGCACCGCGAACTCGACGAGGCCGCAGAGTTCGCGCGCTTCCTTCCATCGGTCCAGGCGGGCCAGCTGATCGGCTCCCAGGATCCAGACCAGGCGGGACGCAGGATGCTCGCGGGCCAGTTCCCGGGCGGTGTCGATCGACCAGCTCGGTCCGGGGCGGCGCAATTCCCGCTCGTCCACGAACGCCCAAGGATGCTCCGCGAACGCGAGGCGGCACATCTCCGCCCGGTGAGCCGCCGAAGCCCGGGGAACTGCATCGCGCAAGGGAGCCTGGCCGGCAGGCAGGATGAGCACCTTCGCCAGTCCGAGCTGAGCATGAGCCGCGACGGCCGCCGCCACGTGGCCGCGATGCGGAGGGTCGAAGGAACCGCCCAAGATACCGATGGCGTCGGGCATGCCGTATCACATTCGCCCAGCTCGACGTTGGCAACCCAAAGCAGGCTTGAGCCCGGGCCCGGAGGCGGGAACAGTGGAGGCATGGCGGCAGCTTCGCGATTCCTCCCTCCCGGCTTCGACCCCTCCCGCCCGGTGGTCGTCATCGCCGGCAAGGGTCGCTACCCAGCCCTCCTCATCGAAAGCGCACGCGCGCGCGGCGCCCGGATCAAGCTGGTGTCCTTCGAGGAGGAGACCGACCCGACGCTCATCGCGACGTTCTCCGCGGCGGACCATCGCGCCATCCCCGTCGGCAAGCTAGGCCAGATGCTCAGCGCCTTGCGCGACCTGGACGCCGCCGGCGCCGTGATGGCCGGCCAGATCACACCGCGCAAACTCTTCACCGGCATGGTGCCCGACCTGAAGCTCATCGCGCTCATGGCTTCGCTCAAAGAGCGCAATGCCGAGACGATCTTCGGCGCGATCTCCGCCGAGATCGAACAGACCGGCGTCCGCATGCTCGACGCCCGCGCCTTCCTCGACGACCATCTGGCCACGTCTGGCCCGATGACGGGCTTCTTCTCCGCGGTGTCGTCCGAGGAGCGCGCCTTCGGAGTGCGGATGGCCCAGGAAATGGCCCGGCTCGACGTCGGTCAGGCCGTCGTCACCGCCAAAGGCACGGTCATCGCGGTCGAGGCGTTCGAAGGCACTGACAACATGCTTCGCCGCTGCGCCGCGACGGGCGGCAAGGAGATGCTCCTGACCAAGACCGCGAAACATGTCCAGGATTGGCGCTTCGACGTCCCCTGCTTCGGACTGAAGACCTTGGAGAGCATGGCCGAAGGCGGCGTCCGTCGCGCCATGCTGCAGGTCGACGCCGTCATCATGATCGACAAGCCCGCCGTGATCGCCCGCGCCAAGGAACTCGACATCAGCCTCGAAGGGGTCGCCGTCGACCCCAAGGCCGCCGGCCGGATTCAGCCCTCGTAGAAATTCCAGGCGGCGGCGCTCTCGGCCAGGAACCAGGCGAGCAGACACCCTAAGACGAGGAGCAGCCACTTCCGATGGCGGATCCAGATCTCGGGCGTCTCGTCCGCATGATCCAAACCGTGGCGGCGACTCAGCAGGAGCCTCAGACGAGCGTGCCAAGGCAGCCCCGTGTGTCGTGAAAGATCCGGGTGCGCGTACGCATTGACCCGATAATCGGGCTTGCGGAACAAACCGAGGATTCGGCGCAACATCCGTCGACCTTACACCCTTTACCCACGCTTTACAAGCGGAGCGTCTCGGGATAAGCCCGTGGTCGTGAAGTCCACCACCCGGTCCCTCCGCGCCCTCAAAGGCGTCCGACCCATCGTCTGCCTGACGGCTTATGACGTCGTCTCGGCCCGCATCGCGGACGCCGGCGGCGCCGACCTCATCCTCGTCGGCGACTCGTTGGGCAACACCGTGCTCGGCCTCCCGGACACGGTCGGCGTGACCTTGGACATGATGATCCACCACTCCGCGGCGGTGGCCCGGGCGCAGACCGAAGCCCTCGTGGTGGGCGACCTGCCGTTCGGCCTGGCGCACGACAGTTTCCCGAAGCTGCTCGGCTACTGCCGCCGGTTCCTCCAAGAAGGTCGCGTCAAGGCCGTGAAGATCGAAGGCGGCGCTTCGCTTGCTCCCGCGATCGCCCGGCTGGTCGACGCGGGCATCCCCGTGATGGGCCACGTCGGCCTGCTCCCCCAGCGGGTACACTCGACAGGGTATCGCCGACGCGGCCTGACCCCGACGGACCAACGACAGATCCTCATCGACGCCCAAGCGGTGGCCGCGGCCGGCGCTTTCGCGCTCGTCGTCGAATGCGTGGACGAAGCCTTCATGCCGCGCGTCACCGAGGCCGTGTCCATCCCGACGATCGGCATCGGCTCAGGCCGCGGTTGCGACGGTCAGATCCTCGTCCTGCATGACCTGCTGGGCCTGTCGCCGGAGCCGCCTCCTTTCGTCCGCCCTGAAGCCGACCTTCATCGCGACGCGGTCGCGGCCGTCCGCCGATGGGCCGCGAACGTACGCTCCAAAAAAGCCAAATGAACTGTGTCATCTTCGGAGCCGGCGCCTGGGGCACGGCCATGGCGATCCACCTCGCCCGCCAAGGGCAGACGGTCACGTTGGTTCCTCGTAGGGCCGAGCAGGCGCTGGCGCTGGCGACGTCCCGCGAGAACACCGCCTACCTTCCCGGTCATCGCCTGGACGACTCGATCCAGATCGGCCTGGAACCCATTCCCGCCCTGATGGACGTCGATCTGGTCTTCCTGGCCTGCCCTTCCAAAGGCTTGCCGGAACTGGTCCGTACGATCGGACCCGCCGTAAGCGGCTCCGGAGCCAGGATGGCCATCTCGCTCTGCAAAGGACTCGACCTGACGACGCTCCGCCGGCCTTCGGAACTGATGGCGGAAGCCTTCGGCCCGGTTCCCGTCGGCGCTCTCAGCGGCCCCAGCAACGCGGATGAAGTCGCCCGCGGC
>JBDKKH010000202.1:0-7893 GCA_039796215.1 Verrucomicrobiota bacterium | reverse complement strand
ACATTTCCCCGGCTCACTATCCGGTCTCCGGTTTCCCTTTGAATTATGTCGCGGGGCAGGGGTGACCCCGCGGTTATGCGAGGGCGCCCGACCTTTCCTTGTCCCCCTGCCGGCGAAACCCGTGCCGCCCCGCGACGATGCGTGATTTGGCTCCCACGGTCCGCCAGATCACGCATCGTCGCGCCATGCTGCTGACCTTACTCCTGCTGGCCGCTGCTCCGCCGATCGTTTCCGACGAGGCCAAGGTGCCGCCCTACGCCTTGCCCGATCCGCTGGTGTGCGCGGACGGACGCAAGGTCGCCGACGCCAAGACCTGGAACGAAGTCCGCCGTCCGGAAGTCCTCCGCTTGGTCGAGGACAACTGGTTCGGGCGCACGCCGGACACCGCGAAGCTGCGGACCGGCGCCGTGGTCGAGGTCCGCGAGCAGTCTGCGGAAGCCTTCGGCGGCAAGGCGACGCGGACGCAGTTCAAGGTCTGGCCCATCGGCAAGCAGGGTCCGTCGTTCGACCTGCTGCTGTACGTCCCGACCGCGGCGAAGCGGCCGGCGCCGGTCTTCGTCGGACTTAATTTCAGCGGCAATCACACCACCGTCGCCGACCCTGCGGTCTTCGTCACGACGGGCTGGGTCGCCAAGCAATGGGCGCTCAAGGGTACGTCGCAGGCCGATCCGGGTCTGCGTGGCAATCAGGTCCGCCGCTGGGAGACCGAAACCCTCATCGACCGAGGGTATGCTTCGGCGACCGCCTACTACGGCGATTTCGAGGCCGATCATCCCGAAGGATGGAAGGCGGGGTTTCGCGCGGCGATCTCGCCCGCCGGCGCGGACGCCCGGTGGGAGGACAGCGACTGGGCGGCGATCGGCTGCTGGGCCTGGGGGCTCTCACGCATGCTCGATGTCCTCGAGAAGGTCCCGGGCCTCGATGCCCGCCGCGTCGCCGTGCACGGGCATTCACGTCTCGGCAAGGCCGCGCTCTGGGCCGGCGCGCAGGACGCACGCTTCGCTCTCGTCATCGCCAACAACTCGGGCTGTGGCGGCGCCGCGCTCAATAAGCGCATCTTCGGCGAGACCATCGGCGTCATCTCCGGACACTATCCCGGCCGAGGCTTCCCGTATTGGTTCGCCCCGCGCTTCGGGACTTTTGCCGAGCGGGAAGCGGAGCTCCCGCTCGATGCGCATTACCTGCTCGCGCTGGTCGCCCCGCGCCCGCTCTACGTCGCCAGCGCCTCGGAGGACCCATGGTCAGACCCTCTCGGCGAATTCCTCGGGGCCGTGCATGCCGATCCCGTCTACCACTTGCTCGCTCAGCCTGGTCTGGGCGTGCGGACGCAGCCGTCCGTCAGCACGCCGGTCGGCCGGAGCCTCGGTTATCACCTGCGCCCCGGCAGGCACGACATCCTCCCCGAAGACTGGAAGAACTTCGCGGATTTCGCCGACCGCGTGATGCCGACTCGCTAAGCCGAGCAGGGGAAGGGTTGACTCTCCCCCGTCGCCTTGGTTCATTGCAGGCAGGTACCCGTATTTCAATGGATAGAATTCTGGCCTCCGAAGCCGGCGATTTGGGTTCGAATCCCAACGGGTGCACCACTTTGCGCGAAGAAGTTCGCGATGTCAGGGACGGGGGTTGCGAGAGGACTGAATCGATGACACAGGATGACGGAATCAGGAGGGTCAGCCTTATCTGGATCCAAAACTCACAGGGAAACCGGAGAACGGATGATCGGCCGGGGTGTCCGCCCTCAGCATCTGTTCCGGTTTCCGGTCTCCCTTTGATTTAATTGCCCTCAGCTTCCCGCTCACCCGTCACCTTGCTGCCGACGGTGAGCATCACGACGAGGCCGATCACGGCGTAGCAGATCGACGATCCGAGCAGCACGTTGCGCAATTTGAACACGTCCGTCATCCATCCCATGATGATCGCGGCGAAGGGCAGGAAGCCGAAGAAACTCAGGCCGGCGACGGCGGAGACGCGTCCGCGCAGCTCGGCCGGCGAGCGTTCCTGGACGATGGTGTTCGCGAGGCCCACCAGCGTCGAGACGCCGACCGCAAGGGCGACGAGCGAGGCACCGGCCCAGACTAGTCCGGTGGCTTGGCTGAGGCTCACCAGCGCGCCGCAGGCGAGGACCATGCCTGTAAGGATAGCGAGGCGCCGCAGAGACGGGCGCAGGGCCATGATGAGCAGCGAGCCGGAGACCGAGCCCAGACCGGAGCACAGCATCAGCAGGCCCATCTGGGCCGGGGTCGCGCCGAGGTCGTTCTTGGCGTAGATCGGGAGCAGGACGATGATGACCGGGAAGACGAAGAGGGTGTTGGTGGCGAGCAGGGCGACCATCGCTAGGCTGGGCTTGTCCTGTCTCACATGACGAAAGCCTTCGCCGGCTCCGCCTTGACGCTTCTGTTCTTCTTCGACCGTGCCTTGCGGGCGGCGAGGCAACGTCGCCAAGGCGACCATCAGGGCGACGAACGAAGCCGCGTTGAGGTAGAAAGCCCACTCCGCGCCGTAGCGGCCGACCAGATAGCCCGCGGCCGCCGGGCCGACGAGGCGGGTGGCGTGGAAGACCGCCCGGTCGACGGCGACCGCCTTGCCGACGTTCTCGGGCGCGACGAGTTCGGGCACGATCGCCGCCGCCGCCGGCATCTCGAAAGAGCTCGATACGCCCAGGAGGGCGGCCGCGACGATGATGTGCCAGCTCTGCAGGGCTTCCTGGGCGACGAGCATGCCGATGGCCAAGGCGAAGCCGATCTGCGCCACCTGGCAGATCTGCAGGATGCGGCGTTTGTCGTGGCGGTCGGCGCTGGCGCCGCCCAGCCGGAAGAGCATCAGCATGACCACTCCGCTCGCGAGGTGGGGCGCGGCCTGCAGGAGGCCTTCGTAGTGGCGCAGGCCTTCGCGGGCCACTACTTCCGTCATCACCCATCCCAACGCCATGCCCTGCATCCAGGTCCCCGTCATCGAGATGCCCTCGCCGATCATGTAACGCGTGAACGGCCCGTTGGGGAAACGTTCGGCGTCGGGAGCGGCGGCGGAGGTGGACATCTGGGTTCAGAGTAGGACGTATGCAGTCTCGAGTATAGGAAAAGAATGCGGGTCTGTTCGCCTTGAACCTTGCGCACCCCGGGGTCTTGCCTGCCCCTGAAGGGCGCTTCCGTGGACTGACGGGGGTTTTGGCTTTTCTCCGCCATCGCTCATCCGTCATCTTCCATCTCATCTCACCCCCATGCCCATCGTTCCCGGTCTCCTCAGTCCTTATGACGCCGTCCGCGGCTTCGTCTACCTGCCCCGTCTCGTCTCCAAGATCCGCCTCCATGCCGCCGGCCGGCTGCACCCGGATTTCGTCAACAACCTCGGCAAGGCCTTCGATGACCGCTGCTGCCAATATCTCGGGGTGGGCTACGACGCGCTCCGCGTCTGGGTATTGCAGCATCCGGACGCCACTGCGGAGCAGGTCCTGGCGTGGGCCGAAGCCACGGGTCGCAGACTGTCCACCAACGACATCGAGATCTGGAACAGCTTCATGACCAAGCGCGGCTGGCGCGACGAGGCCAACGAGGTCCTGCTTCGCCGCCTCAAGGAGAACGGCCTCACGGCCGAAGCCGGCGTGGACACGATGTTCGATTACATCGAGGTCGACGAAGGTCGCCCGGCCCGCAAAGCGGCGCTCTGATCAGGCGAAGTGGCCGTAGCCCCGGACCTTGATCGGTTCGCCGTCGGCGACGTCGCGGGCGACGCCCGTGCCGGCTTCGATCGTGCCCAGGCGGGTGAGCGGCGTGAGCGGGAAGGCCCGGAGGAAGGAGGCCTCGAGCAGGTCGGCCCGGTCCGCCGCGACCGTGAAGAGCAGTTCGTAGTCCTCGCCGTCCTGCAAGGCATGTTCGAGGGCCGGCTTGCCGTCGGACTTAGCCAGCGTCCTGGCGGCGTCGGATACGGGCAGGGATGCCACGCTGATGCGGGCGTCGAGCTTCGGACCGAGCAGGCCAGGCAGGTCTTTGGCGAGGCCGTCGGAGAGATCGGTGCACGCCGTCACTTCGCCGTGTCCGCAGAGCCATTCGCCTTCGGCCAGGCGCGGGGTGAAGTCGAGATGCCGGCCGTAGAGCGAGCCGCCGAGCTGGCCCGTCACGAAAAGCATGTCCCCGGGCGAGGCGGTCTTGCGCGTCAGGATGCGATGGGCGAAGCCCTGCACCGCGAGCGTGCCCAGGAAGGAGCCTTGGGCGCCGCGGCAGATGTCGCCGCCGACGATGCGCAGCCCGGCCTTGGCGGCGGCCCGCCCGGCGCCGTGGGCGAAGTCGGTGAGCCAGGCGGCGTCGACGTCGGATCCGATGACGAGGGACAGCAGGGCGTCGGACGGGACCGCGCCGGCGGCGGCGAGGTCGCTGAGGTTGCGGTTCACCAGCTTGGCGCCGGCGCGGATGCCGTCGCAGGCCGCGTCGAAATGACGTCCCAGCAGCACGGAATCGATGGTGCTCGCGCGGATGGAGCGGCCGCCGGTGGTCGGCAGGTGGGCGCAGTCGCCGCCCGGACCTTCGGGGAAGGCCGGCGCGGCTTCCGCGAGGGACTGCACCACCCGCCGGATGATCTCCTCCTCGGTCAGCTTGGCGACCGAGCGGTCCGCGAGGGTGGTGAGGGCTCCCATCGCTCAGAGGTTGGCCGCGGCCGGCGCGAGTTTGAGCCAGAGCAGATTCCAGCCGTTGAAGCAGGCGTGGGCGGCCATGCAGGTCAGCAGGCCGTGCCGGTCGCGCACCAGGCACATGAACATCCCGAAGCCGAGAAGAGGCAGCGCGGCCGAAGCGCTCAGGTGAGCCGCGCTGAACGCGGCGCCCGTCAGCACGATCGCGAGCGCGCGGGCATGGCGTTCGCTCACGGACCGGCCCAGCCGCCGCAAGCCCGGATAGAGCATCCCGCGGAAAGCGAGTTCCTCCATGATCGGAGCTCCGATGGTGACCGCGACGGCGATGGCGGCGAAAGACCACGTGCCGACGTCGGTCTTGAGCACGAGGTCGACGATCGGCTGAGGTTCGTCCGCCGGCGCCGGACCCGTCAGGCCGCGCAGGGCGAGCTGCTCCCAGCCGAAGTGGACGCCTTTCCACGCCAGCGACAGCGCCAGTCCCAGCGCGAACAGGCAGATCATCACGACCCCGAGCCGCGGCAGGGTGAAGCCCTCGCGGGCGCGACGGAAGCCGCGCGCTCCCGTCATGTCGCCTTCGTCGCTCGCGGGCGCCCAGCTCAACGTGGCGGGAGCGGCCAGGCTCATCACGAGCATGACCACGATGGCCGCGCTTTGTCCGAGGAAGGCGGACAGGAAGACATGGGTGAGGGAGATCCCGAAGAGCGTCTGGAACGATTGCGTGGCCAGGCCGGAGACGAGGCCGAAGATCAGGCTGAAGGACGCCAGTCCCGTGAACATGGCCAGGGCGGCGTCGGTGGCCGAGAGCGTCGGTCGCGACTCATGCCGAGGCAGACCACGCCAGGCGCGGAGCGCGAAGCCGCCCGCCAGCGCCGCGGCCAGGTTCACCGCCAAGCACGCCCAGTCCCATGGGCCGAAGGCGGCGAAGCCCTGTCGGAGGGATTCCATGCGGGATTAGGCGCCGTGCACCTGCCGGCCGCCGACGAAGGTCGCCCGGACCCGTCCCGTGAGCGCGTGGCCGAGGAGCGGGTTGTTGCCGGATTTCGAGAAGAGGTCCGCGCGGGCGGGCTTCCAGGCGGCCTGCGGGTCGAGCAGCACCAGGTCGGCCGCCTGGCCGAAGCCCAGCGTGCCGGCCGGGAGTCCGAGGACCTTGGCCGGGCCATGGGTCAGGCGGGCGAGCAGGAGAGGGAGCTCGGCGTGGCCGCCGGCGACGAGGGCCGTGTGGGCGGCCGCGAAGGCCGTCTCCAGCGTCGCCGCGCCGAACGGCGCGAGGTCGAACTCGCAGTCCTTCTCGGTGGCCGTGCACGGCGAGTGGTCGGAGCAGACGGCGTCGATCGTCCCGTCGACCAGCGCGCCGATGAGCGCGCGGCGGTCGGCCTCTTCGCGCAGGGGCGGGTTCGTCTTCAGGCTCGTCCCGTAGTTGGCCAGCGCGGCGTCGGTGAGCAGCAGGTGCAGCGCGGAGACTTCGGCGGTCACACCGAGCCGCTTCGCCTTGGCGCGGCGGACGATGTCGGCGGAGCCGCCGGAGGAAAGGTGCTGCAGGTGGATGCGCGCCTGCGTGAGCTCGGCCAGGAGGCAGTCGCTGGAGGCGACGATCTCCTCGGCCGCCCGGGACCAGCCGCGCAGGCCGAGGCGCAGCGACCACGCGCCCTCATGCATCTGCGAGCCTTCGGTCATGCTGCTGTCCTGGCAGTGGTCGAGCACCACCAGGTCGAACATGCGGGCGTACTCGAGCGCCCGGCGCATGATCTCGTTGTTCTGCACGCCGGAGGTCGTGTCGGTCACCGCGACGACGCCGGCCTTCTTCATCGTGCCCAGCGGCGCGAGGGCCTTGCCTTCATGGCCTTTGGTGAGGGTGCCCGCGGGCAGCACGCGCACCAAGGCGTCGCGCGAGCAGATCTCCCGGAGCAGCTGGAGCGTGCCCACGTTGTCCGCCGCCGGGAGCGAGTCGGGCATCGTGACGACGGTGGTGAAGCCGCCGGCGGCCGCCGCGCGGGTGCCCGAGGCGACCGTCTCGCGGGCGGAGCGGCCCGGTTCGCCCAGGCGGCAATGCAGGTCGACGAAGCCCGGAGCGACCACCAGGCCTTGGCCGTCGATCACGCGGGCCTTGGCCTGCTCGGCGGCGGGGAGCTTCTCGACGATGACGCCGTCGAGGGCGAAGACGTCGGCCTTGGCTTCGTCGCGGCCGGCGGAGGGATCGATCACGCGGGCGCCGCGGATCCAGAGGGGGGAGGGGTCGGCGGGGTTCATCGGCTGATGGCTCCGGTGCAGAGGTGAAGGACGGCCATGCGGACGGCGACGCCGTTCCGGACCTGTTCGAGGATGACCGAGCGGGGGCCGTCGGCGACCTCGCTTTCGACTTCGACGCCGCGGTTGATCGGGCCCGGGTGCATCACGATCGCCTCGGGTTTGAGCCAGGCCGCGCGTTCGGCGTTCAGCCCGAACTGGGCCGTGTATTCGCCCAGCGACGGGAAGTGGGTGGTCGTCTGGCGCTCGTGCTGGATCCGGAGCAGCATCACCGCGTCGCAGTCCTTGAGCGCGGCGTGCAGGTCGTGCGCGATGCGCACCTGGGGGAAGGCGTCCTTGAGCGCGGCGGGGACGAGCGTCGCCGGTCCGGCGAGCGTGACCTGGGCGCCGAGCTTCGTGAGGCAGAGGATGTTCGAGCGGGCCACGCGGCTGAAGAGGATGTCGCCGAGGATCGTGACCTTGAGGCCTTCGACTTTACCGAAGCGCCGCCGCAGCGTGAAGGCGTCGAGGAGGGCCTGGGTCGGGTGCTCATGCGCGCCGTCGCCGGCGTTGACCACGGAGATGTCCAGGACCGAGCCCAGGTAGCGGGCCGACCCGGCGGAGGAGTGGCGCATCACGATGGCGTCGACGCCCATCGCGCGGATGTTCTCGGCCGTGTCACGGAGGGTCTCGCCTTTGACCAGCGAGGAAGCCGTGGTGTTGATCGAGACGACTTCGGCGCCCAGCTTCTTGGCCGAGATCTCGAAGGCCGTGCGGGTGCGGGTGCTCGGCTCCAGGAAGAGGTTCACCACCGTACGGCCCTTCATCAGGTCGAGTCCCTTGCCCGGCGCGAGGGCGGGCAGGAACTGGTCGGCTTGGCGGAAGAGCAGTTCGATCTCGGCGCGGGAGAGCTCCTCGATGCCGGTCAGGTCTTTTTTCGTCCAGGTGTCGTGTGTGGCCATGCGGTGCGGTTCCGGTGGCCCCAACGAGGTTAGGACCATGGGGAAAGTGAGGAGGGACGGCCCTTGGTCAAGGGATTAGAGGATAGC
>JBDKKH010000201.1:0-3464 GCA_039796215.1 Verrucomicrobiota bacterium | reverse complement strand
CGCCTCCTTCGCGACGACCGTGTGCGCGAGCACCCGCCCCTTGCGGTTAAGCCAGAGCGCATCGGTCAGCGCCGCGCCCCGGAGGTCCGCCGTGCACTGGCCCTGCAGGAAAGCCGCCGCGTCCTCGCCCGCGATGCGGACGACCGCGGTGTCGGCTGGCACGGAGCGCAAGGCCATCAGACGAGGAGAGCCCACAGCCGGACGACCGCCTGCAAGGCCAGGTTCGCGTAGATGGCCGCCATGACGTCGTCCAGCACGATGCCGAAGCCGCCCGGCAGCTTCTCGAGCGCCTTGATGCCGAAAGGCTTCGTGATGTCGAAGAGCCTGAAGAAAAGGAACCCGAGCAGGATGAAGACGAGCGAAGTCGCCCCGCCGTAGACGTAAGGATTGAAGAGGAAGACGAGCGGCATCGCGGCGAACTCGTCGAGGATGACTTCCGACGGGTCCTTCTTGCCGATGAAAGCGGCGGCGACACCGCACAACAGGATCGCGGTCAGGACGACGAGCGCGTCGAAGAAGAACTCATGCGGGCCGCCTTTCGCATGCGCGAAGCGCACGACCAGCGCCCACCACAGCAGCCCGGCGGCGGAGCCCCAGGTACCCGGCGCCTTGAGGCGTCCGAGCGGACCGAGCGTCGCGATCGAGACGATCATGAAGCCAGCCCCGGCAGGTGGCGACGGTGGCGGATCAGATAGCTGGCGCCCGAGACGACGGTCAGCAGCACCGAGGTCCAGAAGAGCGCCATGATGATGACCTCCCAGCGCTGATGCCATGCGGCGGACAGTTTCCAGTGGCTCTCGTAGGCGCGCAGCCCGATGAGATGGCCGATCGCGAGGATCTGCAGGAAGGTCTTGATCTTGCCGAGGCCTTCGGCCTCGAGAACCTGCCCCGAAGCGGCGGCGACCAGGCGCAGGCCCGTGATCAGGAATTCCCGGATAAGGATGAGCATGACGCCGAAGGAGGTCAGCAGTACCGTGACGGCGTCAGGCACGAGCGCTTGGCCGGCCTCGTCCCAGCGGGTGACCGGCAGGCAGCCGATGGCCGCGAGACCGACGAGCAGGCCGAGGATGAAGATCTTGTCGACCAGGGCGTCCATCAGGCGGCCGAAGTCCGTCACGGCGTCGAACTTACGGGCGATCCAGCCGTCGAAGATGTCGGTCAGGGCGGCGAGGATGAACAGGGCGAGGGCGGCGCTGGCCCAGACCCCGGCCTGATAGGTCCAGACCGTGATCAGGAAGATGGCAGGCAGGCGGGCCGCGGTCAGGATATTGGGAAGATGCCGAAGAATATGCATGCGGGCTTGCGGAAAGGATGTTCCCGACCGAGAGTGAGCCGCAACAGGAAAACGATGTCCCGAGCCCAACGCATCGCCGTCTACCCCGGCACCTTCGACCCTGTCACCTTGGGGCATCTCGACGTCTTGCGACGCGCGTCCCGTCTGTTCGACCGGGTCATCGTGGCCGTCGCCGCCAGCGACACGAAGCACCCTTGGTTCTCGATCGAGGAGCGCCTCGCCATGGCGCGCGAAGCCTGCAAGGGGATCCGCAACGTCAAGGTGCTCGAACTCGAAGGCCTCACGGTCGAATTCGCCCACCGCCACAAGGCCGCCGCGATCATCCGCGGCCTGCGTAAATTCAGCGATTTCGAGTTCGAATTCGACCTGGCCCACGCCAACCGCCTGATGGCTCCGGAGATAGAGACCGTCATCCTGATGCCCAGCCAGGACCAGTTCGTGACCTCCTCCAGTTTCGTGAAGGACATCGCCCGGCACAAGCTGGCCCAAGCCGCGGCCTTCGTCCCCCGGTGCGTCCTGCCCCACCTGCGACGCCGACTGGCGGAAAAGGCCTGAAAACGGCCAGCCTCCGCTGTTGACCGTGGAGGGTAGTTCTATTTGCTCGGACTTTCCCCCCAGCGACCTCCCTCGCCCGGGGCCAACTTCCTTTCCTAACACCACATGGACATCAAAATCCAAGAGACTAACCCGACCCGCCGCTCCGTCACCGTGACGGTCCCAGCCGCCACCGTCGTCGCCGCCGAGAAGGAGGTCCTCAAGGGCTTCGCCCGCGAGGCCGCCCTCCCGGGTTTCCGTCCGGGCAAGGCGCCCGAGGCCATCGTGCGCCAGAAGTACGCCAAGCAGATCGCCGACGAAGTCAGCCAGCGCCTCCTGTCCCAGGGCTACGAGCGCATCCAGCAGGAGAAGTCCTTCACCGTCTACACCGTCGCCGACGTCCAGAAGGAAGCCGCCGAAGGCTCCGGCGCGGTCTTCCGCTACGAGGTCGACGTCGTGCCTGAATTCAAGACCCCTGACTGGAAGTCCGTGAAGGTCGCCGCCGAGGCCGTCACCGTCACCGACGCCGACGTCGAGGAGCACCTGAAGAAGATCCTCGAGCAGCGCGCCCGCTACGAGAAGACCGAAGACGCCGCCGCCAAGGGCGATTACGTCCGCATCGGCTACGTCGGCACCGTCGACGGCAAGCCGGTCAGCGAGGTCGACGCCGAAGCCAAGTCCTTCGGCGCCGCCGAATCCACCTGGGAAGAAGCCGGCTCGACCGGCCCGGCCGTGGCCGTGCCCGCGATCGCCCAGGCCATCGTCGGCCTGAAAGCCGGTGCCACCGCCCAGGCCGAACACACCTTCCCGGCCGACCACGAACGCGAAGCCCTGCGCGGCAAGAAGGTCGCCTACGCGATCACCGCCAGCGAAGTCCGTCGCAAGGAACTCCCCAAGCTCGACGAAGCCTTCTGCAAGGCCGTCGGCGTGAAGGACGAGGCCGAACTCCGCAGCCAGCTCCGCCAGGGCATCGAAGGCTCCAAGAAGCAGGCCGCCGAGACCGCCCGCCGCGAGAAGGCCGTCGACGCCCTCCTCGCCGGACTCGACTTCCCGCTGCCGGAATCGGCCGTGATGTCCGTGGCCCAAGGCCTCTTCTACCAGTACGCCGAGATGCGCCTGCGCAGCGGCACCAAGGCCGAGGAGCTCCAGAACCAGCGCGACGACATCCTCGCCGAGGCCAAGAAGGCCGCCGGCGTCCGCGTCCGCGCCCAGTTCGTCCTCTCCCGCATCGCCGAAGAGCTGAAGCTCGACGTCACCCGCGAGGAACTCGGCGCCGCCATCATGCAGGCCGCCCAGTCGAGCCAGACCCAGCCTGAAAAGCTGGTGAAGGACCGCCAGCGCCTCGCCGAGATCCGCCGCGACGCCCTCCTCAACAAGGCCCTCGACGCCGTCCTCGCCGGCGGAGTCGCGGCCTGATTTGAGATTCCGCCCGTTCCGGGTAAGGTCTTCCTCGCACCACCATGTCCTACATCATTCCTAACGTCGTCGAACGCGACGCCCGCGGCGAGCGAGCCTGGGACATCTACAGCCGCCTGCTCAAGGACCGCATCATCTTCATCGGCTCGCCGATCTATGACGACGTCGCCAACGCCGTCATCGCCCAGCTGCTGTTCCTGCAGATGGAAGACCCGAAGAA
>JBDKKH010000200.1:0-18538 GCA_039796215.1 Verrucomicrobiota bacterium | reverse complement strand
GGTCTCCGGTTTCCCTTTGAGTTAAAACCTTTGTCTCGAGGTAGGGCTGACCGACCAGGTCAGCCGCGGTTGAGCGGGTCGCTCAACCCTACCCAAACAACAGCCGCTTACTTTTGCACCTTTGCACAGGCCGCAGGCCGATTTGCACTTAGGACAGCACGTGGTGCTGTCCCTACCCCTCTGGTCTCTGTTGCTACCGACCCTCCTTTCCCTCTTAACCGCCTCGTGGCCGAACACACCAAAGTCATGGGCAAGGAATGGGCGGACGCCCGGCGTGCGGCCAACGTGGCCCGCCTGGCCGCCACCTTGGCGGAGTCGCTGGCCGGCCGGACGACCATCACCTTCGAACTCGGCTGCGGACACGGGCATTGGCTGGCCGCCTACGCCGCGGCCCATCCGGCGGAATTCTGCGTCGGCATCGACCTGATCACGCACCGCGTGGAACGCTCGGTGCGCAAGCAGACGCTCGGCAGGCTCGACAACGTGCTCTTCCTGAAAGCCGAGGCGACCGAGTTCCTCGAGGCTCTCCCGTCGGCGGTCGTGCTGGGCAAGATCTTCATCCTCTACCCGGATCCCTGGCCGAAGAAGAAGCACCACAAGCACCGCTTCATCAACGCCGAGAGCCTCGACCTGCTCGCCGCCCGCTCCACGGCGGGGACGCGCCTGCATTTCCGGACCGACAACGCCGACTACTTCCAGTGGACCTGCGAGCACCTCGCCGCCCACGCGCGCTGGGACCGGCGGCCGCAGGAGTCCTGGCCGTTCGAGCAGAAGACGTTCTTCGAGGAGCGCATGAAGGACCGGCGGGACGTGTTCGCCGACCGGCGGCCCTGAAAGCCGCACGTCCGCGATGAGGCAAGTACCTCATGAATAGCGACGTGCGCAGCAGCATCGTTTCCCTTGCAAGCACCGGCCACGGACTTACTCATAAAGCCCGTGAAGCCTTTCCGCCATACCCGCATCACCTTCACCATCGGGCCGGCCACTGAATCGGAGGCTCAGCTGGAGGCCATCATCAAGGCGGGCGCGAATGTCGTGCGCCTGAACATGGCCCACGCCGACCACGCGTGGGTCCGGCTGATCGTCGCGCGCGTCCGCGCGGTGAGCCGCCGGCTGCATCGCGAGCTCGGCGTGATGATGGACATCAAAGGTCCTGAGATCCGCACCGGCGCCCGCCAGGAATCCGTGCAGCTCGCCGTCGGCCAGAAAGTCGACGTGACGGGCTCCGACGCGGCCAAGGCCGAAGGCGACATCCTGGTCATCCCGACCAACTACCCGAAGATGATCACCGCCGTCCCCGTGGGCGGCGTGGTCCTCGTCGACAACGGCCTGATCCAGCTGCGCGTCCTCGAGCAGCGGACCGACCGCCTGCGCTGCGAAGTCGAACAGCCCGGCCCGCTCGGAAGCCGCCGCCACATCAACCTTCCCGGCGTCAAGGTCGACCTGCCCGCCCTGACCGACAAGGACCGGGCCGACGTCGCCGTCGGCTGTGAAGTCGGGGTCGACTTCTACGCCTTGTCCTTCGTGCGCGAAGCGGCCGACGTGCACGCGCTGCGCGCCCTGCTGGCGCAGCACGGCTCCAAGGCCCACATCATCTCGAAGATCGAGGACCAGTCCGCCATCGAGCACCTCGGCTCCATCCTCGAGGCCACCGACGCGCTCATGGTCGCCCGCGGCGACCTGGGCATCGAGATCCCTTACGAGACCCTGCCGCTCGTCCAACGTCGCGCCGTGGCCATGGCCATCGCCCGCCGCAAGCCGGTCATCGTCGCCACGCACATGCTGGAGTCCATGATCCACGCCCCGGTGCCGACCCGCGCCGAGGTTACCGACGTCTCGAACGCCGTCCTGGAAATGGCCGATTCGGTCATGCTCTCCGGCGAGACCACCACCGGCAAGCACCCCATCCGCTGCGTCGAGGTGATGTGCCGCATCGCCACGACGACCGAACGCGAGCTGCCGCGCAAGCTTTCGGACGAATACCTCAACGAGACGCCCAAGGTGAAGCTGCTCCGCGCGGCCGCCGGCCTCGCCCAGGACCTCGGCAACACGGGCATCATCGCCTTCACCCGCAACGGCGACGTGCCGCGGACGCTGTCGTCGCTCCGCGCCATCGGCTGCCCGATCTACGCCTTCATGGAGGAAGAGCACGTCCACCGGAAGATGAGCCTGCTCTGGGGCGTCGAGTCCTTCCAGACGAAGTTCTCGCCCAAGGCCGAAGACAACATCACGCTGGCCCTGCTGCGCCTCCGGGACGAGGGCCTCTGCGAGCCCGGCCAGGTCCTGGTCATCGTGACGAACGTCATCCTCGGCCCCACCGTCATCGACTCGGTCCAGCTCCGCGCCGTGCCGGCTTTCGACGCGAAGCCGGCCTGACCGCGGACAGACGCGGCGCCGGCTCCTAATCGGTTGCCCTCCGCGGCCGAATCGCCGAACCTGCGCGCACATGGATTCGGCCCCGCTCAGCATCTCCGACCTCGCAGACGTCCTGAAAGGACACCTGAACGGGATGGGGACGCTCGAAGTCACCGGCGAGATCTCCGGCTACAAGACCTACCCGTCGGGACACCATTATTTCGCGCTCAAGGACAGCGAGGCGAAGGTGGACTGCGTCCTGTATTCCTTCCAGGCCCGCTGGCTGAAGACGCCCCTGCGCGACGGCATGAAGGTCATCGCCAAGGCCAAGGCCGACTTCTACGGCAAGACCGGGAAGCTCTCGCTCATCATCGACAGCGTCAAACCGGCCGGCGAAGGCGACCTCTTCCAGAAATTCAAGGAACTGCAGGCGAAGCTGAAGGCCGAAGGGCTCTTCGAGGAAGACGTGAAACGTCCGTTGCCGGAATTCCCCAAGGTCGTCGCGTTCGTGACCTCGGAGATCGGGGCCGTCTGGCATGACTTCATCGAAGTGCTGAAGACCCGCGGCTGGGGCGGCACGGCGTGGCTCGTGCCCGCCCGCGTGCAGGGCGAAGCCTGCCCGGGCTCGGTGATCGCCGGCCTGCGCCAGGCCGATGAGATCCCCGGCATCGACCTGATCGTCGTCGGCCGCGGCGGAGGCTCGATGGAAGACCTCTGGGGCTTCAACGACGAGGCGTTGGTGCGGGCCGTGCGGGCCAGCCGGACGCCGGTGATCTCCGCCGTCGGCCACCAGACCGACTTCACGCTCTGCGATTTCGCCGCCGATAAGCGCGCCGAGACGCCCACCGCCGCGGCCGAGCTCATCGCCTCGGGCCAGACGCTCCTCCGCCAGCGCCTGCGCCTGCTCGCTTCGGAACTGGCCCAGCATTCGCCCAAGGCGCGGCTGCAGTCGCTCTATCAGGACCTCGACCTGCTCAACGGGCGCCTCGACGGCGTCGCGCAGGAGATCCTCGCCGGCCATCGTCATCGGCTTTCGGAACTGGGCGGCGAGCTCCATCGCCTCTCGCCCAAGGCCCGGCTGGGCGTGACCCGCGAGAAGCTGAGCCAGCTCGGCAAACGCCTGCGGTCGGCCGGCTTCGAATCCATCCTCTCGCGCGGCTACGCGATCGTGCGAGACGCCGACGGCGCGGTCATCACGACGCGCGGCCAGGTGACGGCCGGCCGCAAGCTCCGCCTGAAGTTCGGGGACGGCGAAGCCGACGCCACCGGCGGCTGATCAGTACGCCTTCGCCATCACCACGCGGCGGGCGCTGGGCTCGCCGGTGACGACGCACTTGCCGGGCTCGTCCTTGGCGTCGAGCGGGATGCAGCGGATGGTGACCTTGAGCTCCTCCTTGAGGCGTTTCTCGACGGCCTTGGAGCCGTTCCAGTGGCACAGCGCGAAGCCGCCGTGGATCTCCGGACGCTCAGGGTTCTTCGCGGTGAAGTAGGCCTTGAGCTCGTCCCAGGTGTCGATCTCGCGGGTGTGGGCGGCGCGGTGCGCCTTGGCGCGGGCGAGGAGGTTGTCCTGGATGGACTGCAGGCGTTCGACCACGGTCGCGACGAATTCGGCGCGCGGGATGCCGGCCTTCTCGCCGGTGTCGCGACGGGCCACGAAGACCGCGTTGGCCGCGAAGTCGCGCGGGCCGACCTCGACGCGCAGCGGCACGCCCTTCTTGATCCAGCCCCAGGCCTTGTCGCCGCCGCGGATGTCGCGGTTGTCGACGGTCACGACGACCTTGCGGTCGTGGAAGCGCTGGGCGGAGAGCTCTTTCTGCAGCGACTGGCAATAGGCGAGGATGTCGGCCTTGGTGGCGTCGTCCTTGTAGATCGGGCAGATCACCACGTGCTGCGGGGCGAGGCGGGGCGGGGCCACGAAGCCGTCGTCGTCGGAGTGCGTCATGATCATGCCGCCGATGAGGCGGGTGGACACGCCCCACGAGGTCGTGTGCGCGTATTGCTGGGTGCCCTTCTCGTCCTGGAACTGGATGTTGCAGGACTTGGCGAAGTTCTGGCCGAGGTAGTGCGAGGTGCCGGCCTGGAGGGCCTTGCGGTCCTGCATCATCGATTCGATGCAGAGCGTGTCGACGGCGCCGGGGAAACGTTCGCCCTCGGTCTTGCGGCCTTTGATGACCGGCATCGCCATGTGGTTCTCGGCGAAGTCGGCGTACACCTCGAGCATCTTGTTCGTCTCTTCGACGGCCTCGGCTTCGGTGGCGTGGACGGTGTGGCCTTCCTGCCAGAGGAACTCGGCGGTGCGGAGGAAGAGGCGCGTACGCATCTCCCAGCGGACGACGTTGGCCCACTGGTTGATCAGGATCGGCAGATCACGGTACGACTGCACCCACTTAGAGTAGGTCTCGCCGATGATGGTCTCGGAGGTCGGGCGGACGATGAGCGGCTCCTCGAGCTCGCCGGCGGGGATGAGCTTGCCGTCAGGACCGGCCTCGAGGCGCGAGTGGGTGACGACGGCGCACTCCTTGGCGAAGCCGTCGACATGCGCGGCCTCCTTCTGGATGTAGCTGACCGGGATGAAGAGCGGGAAGTAGGCGTTCACGTGACCGGTCTCCTTGAACTTCTCGTCGAGGTCGCGGTGGATGTTCTCCCAGAGGGCGTAGCCCCACGGCTTGATGACCATGCAACCGCGGACCGGGCTGTTTTCGGCCAGGTCGGCGTGGCGGATGACCTGCAGGTACCACTCCGGATAGTCTTCCTGGCGGGTCGGGGTGATGGCGGTCTTCGGTTTGGCGGCGGGCTGCTGGGACATGGCTGGAGTAAAGAGGGAAGGAACGCCGCAGGGCAAGAGGACAAGAAGCCCCGAGGACTAAGCCTTCTTCGCCTTCCAGAAGCGCGGGCGGCCGCTCATGTCAGGCAGGCCGGCAAACTCGCCGAAGCCCGCCTTGGCGGAATACTCGGCCAAGACGGCATGCTGTCCGATGCCGGTCTCGCAAAGCACCCAGCCGCCCGCCCGCAGGAACGGCGGACACTCTGCGAGGATGCGGCGCAGGTCGGCGAGGCCTTCCTCAGGCGCGATCAGCGCGGACTTCGGGTCGAACTCGCGGACCTCCGGATCGGCCTCGGCCACCTCCGCCTCGGTCAGGTAAGGAGGGTTCGAGACGACGAGGTCATAGGCGTCGGTGACGGCCGAGAACCAGTCGGACTCCGCGAAAGCGACGCGCTCCGTCAGCCCGCACTGCGCGGCGTTCTCGCGGGCGAGCGCCAACGCGTCGGCCGAACGATCCACCGCGTCGACCTTCCAGAGCGGCCG
Source organism: Verrucomicrobiota bacterium (assembly GCA_039796215.1). GTDB lineage: Bacteria > Verrucomicrobiota > Verrucomicrobiia > Opitutales > UBA953 > UBA953. The sequence continues at coordinate 12,876 of JBDKKH010000200.1, read as the reverse complement.
CTCGGCGGCGAGCGCCAACGCGATGGCGCCGGAGCCCGTGCCGAGGTCGAGCACGCGCACGGCTTGTTCGGCCGGAAAAAGCGCGAGCGCCAGGTCGATGAGCTCCTCGGTCTCGGGACGCGGGATGAGCGCGCGTCTGTCGGACCTCAGGACGAGGTCCCGGAACTCCACCTTGCCGACGATATGCTGGAGGGGCTCGCGGTTGCCGCGGCGCACCGTCATGTCCCGCAGGCGGTTCACTTCCTCGTCATCGAGCAGGCGCTCGAACTGCAGGTAAAGGTCGAGGCGCTTCATGCCTAAGCCCGCCGCGAACAGATGCTCGGCCTCCATGCGCGGCTTCTCCAGGCCCTTGCGCGCGAGGAACTCCGCGGCCTTCTTCAGCGTCTCGAGAAGGTTCTGCATCAGCGGGCGGCGGCGCGCGTCAGACGGTCGTTATAGGCGGCGCCGATGCCGGCGGCCGGAGCGAGCTCGGCATGGATCGTCTCGTAGCCGCGTCCGTCAAGCCGGCGGAGCAGGTCGAAGAGATTGCGGGCGGCCTCCTCGGTCGAACCGTCTTCGGAAAGCAGGAAGATGTCGGCGTTGGCCGGGGCGTGCGCGCGCCGTCCGAGGAAGAGCACCGCGGAGCGGAGGTTCGCGATGACCGGCAGCGCGCCGTGAGGGAACAGCGCGACGCGGGTGGCCGGGCTGTAATGACGCTCCAGCATCCCCGGGGCCTCCTGGGCGGCCTGCTGGCTCACGGCGCGCGTGACCACCTCGACCTCGCCCAGCAAGCCGCGCAAGGTCTCGAGCGGGATCGGGCCAGGGCGGAGCAGACGGGCCCGACCGGGGACGGAAAGGTCGAGGATCGTCGATTCCACCCCGTGGGCGCAGGCGCCGCCGTCGACGATCCACGGGCAACGCTCGCCAAGGGAATCCCGCACGTGCGCGGCCTTCGTCGGGCTGACGTAACCGAAAGGATTGGCGCTCGGCGCGGCCAGCGGGCGTCCCGCGAGACGCAGCACCTCACGGAAGATCGGATGGGCCGGAATGCGGACCGCGACGGTGTCCTTGCCGGCTGTCACCAGATCCGGGACGACGGGCTTGCGACGCAGCACGACCGTCAACGGACCCGGCCAGAGATGGGCCAGCTTGGCGAGGCGCGGATCGGGCTCGGCGACGTCGGCGAGCGCTTCCTGATCGAGCACATGGACGATGAGCGGGTCGAGCAGGGGACGTCCCTTGATCGCGAAGACCTGGGCCAAGGCCGCCGGATTCGTCGCGTCGGCCGCAAGTCCGTAGACCGTCTCGGTCGGCAGAGCCACGCAGGAGCCTTGCCGCAACAGCTCGGCGGCGCGCGCGAGGTCGACGGGGGCGGAGGTCAGGAAACTGGAGGCGGCAGAGGACAAGACGACAGGGACTTTACGGGATGAGCGGCGGGAGTCCCGCCCGTTTTACCCGGTGACCGACCCGGGGGCAACCTCCCAGGCCGGAAACAAAAAGGCCGCCAGAAAGGCGGCCCGGGGAAATGATCGCGCGAGGCGATTACTTCATCGTGATCATATTGCGGGCGCGCTTCACGGCCTTGGCAATATGACGCTGCTGGCGGGCGGTGAGGCCGGTCAGCTTACGGGGCAGGATCTTGCCCGTCTCGGTGACGTAGCGCGACAGGGCCTCGGGTTCGGTGAAATCGAAGTCGAGGGGATTGCGGGAGCGCTTGAGCTTACCTTCGGTGGTCATGGGAGAGTTGGAAGTAATGGGCGAAGGCCCGAGGGCAAGGAGAAATGGGGTGCCATAGGCCCTAGGAACCGCTCCAAGGCGACGACACCGTCTGTAAAATGGCTAAAGTGCCATAAATGAGGCTTTTTTGGAAAGCCCGGGCCTACCCCACCCCCAGCGGGGCCCCTGAATCAGTCCGCATCAGCCCCTTTTAACCGCGATCAGGAACTCCTTATTACCGTCGCCGCCTTCAATCGGGGACGGAATCACCCCCAGGACCTGGGCGCCGGGGAGGCCCTGCGCAGCGGCGGTCAGGCCGTCGACCACGCGGGCATGGATGACCGGGTCCTTGATGATGCCCCGGCCTTTGTCGGCTTCGGCCTTGGTCGCCTCGAACTGCGGCTTGATGAGCGCGACGAGGTGTCCGCCCTTCCCTACCCGCTGCCAGGCGATCGGCAGAATGAGACCAAGCGAGATGAACGACAGATCCATGACCACGATGCCGTAGGTCGCATGCGGCAGCTCGACATTGTTGATCTCCCGCGCGTTGAACTTCTCGAGGTTCTTGATCCGCGGATCATTGCGTAGCTTGAAATGGAGCTGGGCCGTGCCGACGTCGACGCACGTCATGCTGACGACGCCGCGCTGGAGCAGGCAGTCGGTGAAGCCGCCGGTCGAGGCGCCGACGTCGAGGCCGTGCAGGCCTTCGACGGGAATCTTGAAATGGTCGAGCGCGCCCTCGAGCTTCTCTCCGCCGCGCGAGACGAAACGCGGGGGCTGGTCGACGGTCAGCACCGCGTCTTCAGGAAAAGACTGCGAGGGCTTGTTGACGACGGCGTCAGGCCCCGAACGGACCTTGCCGGCGAGGATGAGAGCCTGGGCGACGGAACGGGACGGAGCGAGCGCCAGCTTCAGCAGCAGCTCGTCCGCGCGCATCCTGCCGGGCTTAGCGGCCATCGGTCAGTCGAGGAAGCCCGTAAGAGGCGAGGTCGGCTCGGCCTTATCAGAACCGATGCCCAGGCCGGCTTCGCGGGCGGCGCGGCCGGCTTCGACCGCGAGGCGGAAGGCGCGAGCCATCGCGACTGGGTCGCCCGAAGAGGCGATCGCCGTGTTCACCAGCACGGCATCGGCGCCCATCTCGAGCGCTTCAGCGGCGTGGGAAGGCGCGCCCAGGCCGGCGTCGACGATCACCGGCACGCGGGCCTGTTCGATGATGATGCGGAGGAAGTCGCGTGAAAGCAGCCCGCGATTGGAACCGATCGGCGCGCCGAGCGGCATGACGGCGGCGGCGCCGACTTCTTCGAGGCGCTTGGCGAGGACCGGATCGGCGTGGATGTAGGGCAGGACCGTGAAGCCCTTTTTCACCAATTCGCGGCAGGCCTCGAGCGTCTCGACCGGATCGGGCATCAGGTACTTCGGATCCGGGTGGATCTCGAGCTTCAGCCAGGAGGTCCCGAGGGCCTCGCGGGCGAGCTCCGCGGCGAAGATCGCCTCCTTGGCGGTGCGGACGCCGGAGGTATTCGGCAGGATGAGATGCTTCTTGGGGTCGAGCGCGGACAGGATGCCGTCGTCTTGGGCGCCGAAGCGGACCCGTTTGATGGCCATCGTGACGACTTCGGCCCCGCAGGCGTCGAGCACGGCTCGGAGCTGAGCGGCGGAAGCATACTTGCCCGTGCCCGTGAGGAGGCGCGAAGCGAAGGTGCGGTCGGCGATACGGAGCAGGGACATCCTTCCTTGGACAATCCGAACGGAGGCGGACTTGTCCAGCCCTCGCCTAGGAAACCTAGCCAGCGACCGCTTCGACCAACGCCCGGGCGGCCGCGACGGGGTCCGCCGCCAGGGCGATGGCGCCGCTGACCGCGATGCCGTGGGCGCCGAGCGAGCGGAGCGCGGGCCAGTCGGCCGCGGTCACGCCGCCGATAGCATAGCACGGGAGCGGCGCGGCGGCCGCGATGAGCGCGGCGAGCGAGCCGGCCGAATGGACCGGCGCGAGCTTCTGCTTGCTCAAGGTGTGGCGGAAGGGACCGACGCCTGCGTAGTCGACTTTCACGCCGGCGAAGCGGGCGACGTGCGCCGGTTCGTTGAGGGTCACGCCGACGATGGCGAACTCACCGAGCAGGGCGCGCGCGGCGGCCGGCGAGGCGTCGTCGCCGCCGAGATGGACGCCGTCGGCCCCGGCGCGCAGGGCCACCTGCGGCGAATCATTGACCACGAAGAGCGCGCCGAAGTCGCAGCAGAGTTCGGCGATCGCGGCGGCCTCGGCGACCCACACGTCTTCCGGCAGACGCTTCGCGCGCAGCTGGATCCAGCGCACGCCTCCTTCGAGCGCGGCGCGGGCCTGTTCGCGATGCGCGAGCGGGGAAGCGTCCAGCGTCAGGAACTGCAGGCGAGGGAACACGGCCTAGTAAGCGCGCTTCAGCTTGCGGGCTTCCTTGCCGTACCAGGCACGCTCGAGGTCGAGGAAGGCGCGCACCGGGTCGGGCTGCTTCCAGACCGAGCCGATGAACGCGATGCCGTCGAAGCCCATCTCACGGGCCTTCGGAGCCGTCTGCGGGGTGATGCCACCGAGCGCCATGACCGGGGCGCCGCCCTCGGCCTTCCAGCGTCCGAGGATCACCTCGAACTCCCGGAGCGTGCGGCGCGGCCGGTGATCCTTCTTGGAGACCGATTCGAAAAGCGGCGCGAGGAAGACGTAGCCGCAGCCCTTGTCGGTGGAACGCAGCTCGTCGTAGTCATGGCACTTCGCGCTCACCGTGGCGTGCTTGGGCCAGCGACGCGGGATGCGCTCGCCGGGGTGCATCTGGAACCCGCCAAGGGAGCGCTCTTCGACGAGCGCGGGCTCCTCGGCCAGCACGAGGCGGGCCCAGTAGGCCTCGGGGAGGCTGAGGATGAACTGCTCGTAATGGCGGCGCTCCCAATCCTTGCGGACTTGGACGTGGAGGCGGCTCAGTCCGGCGTCGAAAAGCCGGCGGACCATCTTGGGATCCCAGTTGCCGTCGTTCGGAGTGAGCAGGACGAGGTTGGCCGGGGCCGGCTGCTCGGGCTCGGTGACGAAGAGGCCTTTGATGAACTTGAACATAAAGCGAGGGATCAGCCGCCTTGGGCGGCGCGGATGACAAGGATGCGGGCGCCGGCGACCAGGGCGTGGGCGGACCAGCGGGACCGGGGGATGACCTGCTCGTCGACGGCCGCCGCGACGGCCGCCTCGTGGGCGACGCCGAGTTCGGCGAGGAGCTCGGCCAGCGTCCGGGCGGAGGTCTCCTTGGGTTCATCGTTGATGGTCACGCGCATCTTAAAAAGCGACCCTGCCCAGCGCAGGGCGGGCTGGCAAGCGGAGGTTTGGGGTTGCGGGCGAGGGAGGGCGGGCTTGGCTGGTGCCATGAAGACCCTGCGCCTATGCCTCCTGGCCGCCGTAGCCGTCGTGGCCGGACTCACCTTTTCCTCCTGCTCCAATAACAAAGAATCCATGAAAGACTCCCCCGCCACCACCCCCCGCGCGATCATCCACACCAACTACGGCGACATGACCGTGGAATTCTGGCCCGAAGTGGCCCCTCGCACGGTGGACAACTTCCTCAAGCTCTCGCGCGAGAAGTTCTACGACGGCACGGCCTTCCACCGCATCATCAAGGGATTCATGATCCAGGGCGGCTGCCCGAACTCCAAGCTCGGCGCCCGCGGCATGCCCGGCACCGGCGGCCCCGGCTACCAGATCAAGGCCGAATTCAACCCGCGCTCCCACGTGAAGGGCGTCCTCTCCATGGCCCGCTCCTCCAATCCGGACAGCGCCGGCAGCCAGTTCTTCATCTGCCACGGCAAGGCGGAATTCCTCGACAATCAATACACCGCCTTCGGCCAGCTGGTCTCCGGCGAAGAGGTCCTGAACAAGATCGCCGCCGTCGCTTGCGTCGGCCCGGAACGCTCCACCCCCACGGAGCGGGTCGAGATCACCAGCGTCGAGATCATCGAAGCCGCCAAGTAAGCCTTCGGCCTTTACAGACCCGATTTCCCTCGCAAAAGTACCCTCCCCCATGAAATCCCTACGTTACCTCGCCGCCCTCCCCCTGATGGCCGCCGCCGCCCAGGCCCTCACCCTCGACGTCCAGCTCGGCTACGGCCAGCCCGGCGCCCCGATCTCCGGCGGTGCGGACGCTGATGACACGTCTGTCGTCGGTCTCGGCATCGGCACCTACCTCACCGAGAACTCCCACCTCGGCCTCAACCTCAGCACCCGCGACATCGTCGCCCCTGGCTCCGGCAACCCGGTCGACGCGAAGGCCCGCACCGCGACCATCGACTACACCTACGAGCTCAACAGCACCGGCGGCATCAAGCCCTTCATCGGCGCGGGCGTCGGTTACGCTTGGATGAAGAACACCCTCAAGTCTTCGGCCCTCGCCTCGAACGTCTTCGCCGGCGTCCGCTTCGAAGTCACCGAATCCGTCGACTTCACCCTCACCGGTCGCATGGTCCAGCTCTACAACGTCGATTTCTACAATGTCGTCGGCGAACAGAACCGCCAGGTGAACGTCTTCGAAGGTATCGCCGGTCTCCGCTTCAAGTTCTAAGCGGTCCGCCAGCCCCGACAAAAGCCGCCCACCCGGGCGGCTTTTTTGTGCCTCACCGCGAAGCGGTTCAGCGCGGCAGCAAGGCCTGCTCCTTCATCCAGACGCCGAGCAGGTCCGTCCAGGAGCGGGCGGCCTCGCAACGTTCCGAGGCTCCCCAGCCATGGCCGCCCTTGGCCCAGACATGGACTTCGGCGGAACCGCCCAGCGACTTCAGCTTCGCCGCCAACGCCATCGACGCTTCGGCCGGGTAAGGGTCGTCGGCGCTGTGGGCGAAGAACGCCGGCACGGGCTTCATGCCCGCGGGCGGGATCACGCCGTCAGGACCGTCGCGCAGGACGCTGTCGGGCTTATCCGTCACGAAGAGATAAGCCGGATAGACCAGGACCACGAAATCGGGCCGAGGGGCTTCGGCGTTCGCCGGCGAATAGGCGACGCGGGCCGCGAGGTTGCCGCCGGCGGAGAAGCCCAGGATGCCGATCTTCCTGGGGTCGGCGTTCCATTCCGTGGCGCGGGCGCGGACCTGACGCAGCGTCTCGCGCGCGTCGAGCAACGGCACCACCCAAGGACGGTCGTTGTCGCGACGCGGGACGCGATAACGCAAGACCACGGCGGCGACGCCCAAGGCGTTGAGACGACGAGCGACCTGGACGCCTTCGTGATTCTCGGCCAGCGCGGCATACCCGCCGCCGGGGCAGACGATGATGAGCGGGGAGTCCGGCTTCGCGGCCGGCCAGACGACGTATTCCGGCGTCATCACCTGCGTGCGCTGGCCGTTCTTGGCCACGACGCCCTTGGGATCCGACCCGGGCTTCGGAGCCAGGGTCTCAGCGGGCGGCGTCGCCGGCCAGACCGGCAGCGGGGCGAGCGGCTCGGCGGCGAGCATGGAGACCGCGAGGCAGGCGAGGAGCGTCGTTTTCATGGGGAATCATTCGTGGCGGAGCGCCTCGATCGGATCGAGCTTGGCGGCGCGCAGCGCGGGATAGACGCCGGCGATGAGGCCGATGACCACGGAGAAGGCCAGCCCTTCGGCCATGATGACCCAGTCCAAGGCGGCGACCGCCCCCGTGGGCAACGCCGCGGTCAGGATATAGTTCATCAGCGAGACGATGCCGACCGACACCAGCAGGCCGAGCAAGCCGCCGACCACCGAGACGACGGCGGCTTCGGCGAGGAACTGCAGGAAGAGGTCCGAGCCGCGCGCGCCCAGGGCCTTGCGGACGCCGATCTCGCGGATGCGCTCGTTGATCGAGGCCAGCATGACGTTCATGATGCCGATGCCGCCGACGAAAAGGGAGATCCCCGCGACGCCGCCGAGCGACAGCTTGAACGCCGCCTCGGTCTTGCGGAAGTCCTCGAGCGTCTGCTCGTTGGTCGAGATGGCGAAGTCGCGCAGGCCCTTGTGCGAAGCCAGCATGGTCCGCTCCGCCTGCTCCACCGCGTCCCGCAGCCGGGCCGGGTCCTCGATCCGCAGGCCGAGCCCCGTCAGCCGGTCGTTGCCGTTATACTTGGTCAGCGCCGTGCTCACCGGGATGAGCGCGCCGCTGTTGCGCCAACGCCAGGCGCCGCCCGAAGCCCGCGAACCGGCCGAGCGGATCTGCATGCCGGTGCCCTCGATGTTGTTGAGCACCCCGATGATCGTGAAGCGCCGGCCGCGCACCTTGACGACCTTGCCGACCGGATCGACGTTGGGCCCGAAAAGATCGGGGACCAACGCCGACCCGATGACCATGACGTCGTTCATGTTGAGGACGTCGAGGTCGCTCACGAACCGGCCTTGGTCGGCGTCGACCCAGCGCTTGGCCACGGGCAGGTAATCGGCCGTCACGCCGGTGACGTAGGTGTTCGTCTCGCGGTCCTCGTAGACGATCTTCTCGAAACCCACGCGCACCTCGGGCGAGATGTTGCGGACGAGGGGGACCGTGCGGCGGATCCGGCCGACGTCGCGCAAGGTGAGGCCCTCCGAAAGTTCGGCGAGGTGCTCCTGTTCCTTGGGCAGGGGCTCGCGGGTGATCGTGATCTTCTCGATGCCGCCCATCGCGTCGACGAACTGGCGGAAGTTGCCCACCATCCCTTGGACGACCGTGACCATCGCCACCAACGAGGCCACGCCGAGGATGATCCCCGACATCGAGAGCAACGAACGGACCTTGTTGGCGCGGAGCTCGCGGAGGCCGTTGATGACGGCCGGGCGGAGGCGTTCGACGAAACTCATCGCACGCGGTCCTCCTGCACCTTGCCGGCGCGCATGGAAATGACGCGCCGGGCCTTCTCGGCCACGGCGAGGTCATGGGTGACGAGCACCACCGTGATCCCCTCCTTGATCAGGGAGCCCAGCAGGTCGAGCACGCGGTCCACGTTACGGACGTCGAGGTTGCCCGTGGGTTCGTCGGCGAAGATGATCGCCGGCGAGCCCACGATGGCCCGCGCGATGGCCACGCGCTGGCGCTCGCCGCCGGAAAGCTGGCTGGGGCGGTGGTCGAGGCGGTGCGACATCCCCACGCGCTCGAGCGCGGCGGTGGCCGCCGCGGCGTTGGCGACGGGATCGGACCCGTCGCGGTAGATGAGCGGCAGCGCGACGTTCTCGAGCACGGTCAGCCGAGGAAGCAGGTTGAAGGCCTGGAAGACGAAGCCCACCCGGTTCGAGCGGTACCAAGCCCGCCGGTCGGCGTCGAGGCCCGCGACCTCTTCGCCGTCGAACACGATGCTGCCTTCGGTCGGCGTGTCCATGAACCCGAGGATGTGCATGAGCGTCGACTTGCCCGAGCCCGACGGGCCGAGGATGGCGACGAACTCGCCCTTCTGGAAATCGAGGTCCACGCCATCCAAGGCATGCACGTTCTCATCCCCCATGCGGTAGGTCTTGCGCAGCCCGCGGATGGAGATGAGCGCGGGCATCTCAGCGGGAAAGCGCGGGGCGCACGAGGCTGACCACGGCGCCGGCCTCGAGCCCTTCGCGGACCTGCGTCCAGGCGGCGTCGCTCAGGCCGAGGCGGACCTTGCGGGCCTCCCACTCGCCGTCGGCGGCGCGGACATAGACGACCCGGTCCGCGCCGTCGACGAAGACGGCGGAGACGGGCACGGCGACGCAGCCCTTGACGCTGTCGACGGTGACGGTGACGTTGGCGCTGATGCCCGGACGGACGCCGTCGCCGGCCTGGAACGAGACCTGCGTCGGGAAGATGCGCAGGTCAGGCACCTTCGCGTCGGCCGTGCCGAAGGGCGTCATGAAGGTGATCTTCCCCGACTTGCGCAGGCCGGGAATCGAGTCGAAGGTGACCTCCGCATCCTTGCCCAGCTCGACGCGCGTGGCGGCGAACTCGTTGAGGTTCACGTCGACCCGGAGGACCGTGGTGTCGGAGACGGTCATCAAAGGCGTGCCGTTGTTGATCGACTGCGCGCCGATGACGATCTGCCCTGCCAGCACGTTGCAATCCGAGACCTGCCCGTCATGCGGCGCGCGGATGACGTTGCGTCGCACCATCTCCACCGCGGTGTCCAGCCTGGCCTGGGAGATGTCACGTTGCAGCTTGGCGACCTCGAAGGCGGTGCGGTGGTCGAGGACTTCGCGTTCGGAGACGAAGTTCTGCTTCACGAGCACCTCCACCCGACGGAGGTCGCGCTCGAGCCGCTCCAAGGTGAGGGTCTGCAGCTGGACGGTGCGGCGCGCCTGCTCCTCGTCGGCATTGGCGAGCACAGGGTCGAGTTCGACGAGGACCTGGTCCTTCTTCACCATGTCGCCCGTCTGGACGTGGAGCTTGAGGATCGGGCCGCTGACCTGCGCGCGGATGGAACTGAAGATGACCGCGCGGACGAAGCCGGACGCCTCGACGGTCTCACGGATGTCGCGCTTTTCGGCGCGGGCCTCGGAGACGGGGCCGGTGGGGCGCAGCGTGGATTTCCTGGCCGGCCAGAAAAAGACGGCGAGCCCGCCGACGAGGGCGACCAGGAGCGAGTACTTGAGGAATTTCATGGCGTGGCGGACAAGGGCGGAAGCGGGTCTTCGGCGCCGAGCCCGGCGCCGACTTTCTGTTCCACGGCGTCCATCGTGAAGCCGTGCCGGCCCAGGATGGAGCCGTCGAGCCGGGCGACCTTGGCGGACGCCGCGCGCGCGTCGAGGCTGGCCTGCACCCAGGCGAGCTGGGCGACGTCGAGCGCAGCCTGGGCCTGGAGCACGCGGGGCAGATCCGACTGCCCGGCCGCATAGCGGGCGCGCTCACCCTCATAGGACTGGCGCTGGAGCTCGAGCGCCGAGCTGGCGGCGACGACCCGGGCCCGGGCGGCGTCGAGCTCGCGCCAGACGGCGCGCGCCGAGAACACGAGCCCCTGGCGCACGTCGGCGAGGCGCAGTTCGGCTTGGCGACGCGAGCGGCTCGCGGCGCGGAGATTCGCCTCGGCCTCCCGGAAGCCCAGCGGGAAAGAGAGCCGGAGCTCCGCGAAATTAGCCCAGCCCGACTGACGCCGGTAGGCGTCGAGGCCGCCCGAGACGCCGGGAGCGGCGTCGCCATAACGCCCCGAGCCGACCGACAGATCCAGGCTCGGCTGGTTGTTCTGCTCCGCCTGCGCCACGAGGGCGTCGGCCTGGACGATGGCCGCCAGCTGGATGGCGGTGCCGAAATCAAAATCGGCCACCGTGCGGATCCATGGAGCGAAGGACTCGGCCGCCGGAACGACGTCCTTCGGCAGCGGCTCGACGGCCAGAGGCTGCTCGACGTCCTCCGCCGTGCCTTGGCCGAGCAGGCGACGCAGGCTCATCTCCGCGTTGTCGAGGGCCTGGCGGGCGTTGAGCACCGCGACCCGCTGGGCCGCGACCTCGGCTTCGGACTGCAGTTCCTCGAGGATGGTGGCGTCGCCGAGCGAGCGGCGGACGCGGACCTGATCAAGCAGCGAGACCGCCGAACGCAGGCTCGTCTCGCGGAAGGCGATCAGCGCGCGCGCCGAGGCGAGCGACCAATAGGCGACCTCAGCGTCGCGGATCAGGTCAAGGGCGTTGGCGCGCAGGGCAAGCCGGCTGCGGAGCGCGGACTGCCGGGCGGAAATCAGCCCGCTGAGGTTCACCGCCCTCCAGCCGCCGGCGAGCAACGGCTGCGTGTAGGCAAGATTGGTGCTCAGGCCGTAAGACGACTCCCCGCCGAAAGAGCCGTTGTCCGCCCACGTCCGGGTGAGCCCCGTGCCAGCGGAAAGCGTGCCGCCCCAGCTATATCTCTGGCTGAGGCTGAGGCTTGAAGCGTGGACGCGGTCCGCCGGGGTGCCGCCGAAGATGTCCGCCGAAGAGCGCTGACCGCTCAGGCGGTTGCTCCAGGCGAAGGTCGGGTCAAAGACGGAGAGCGAGACCTCGACCGCATCGAGGGAGCGAAGCGCCTCGAGGCGCGTGACCGCCAGGCCCAGGTTGTGCAACAGCGTCCGGTCGACCGCCTGACGAAGCGTCAGGGGCGCGGCCGCGGGGGCGGCCGCCGCGACGGGCGCCGGCACGACCGCGTCAGCGGCGAGCAAGGTCGCCGAAGACAGGAAGGCCATGGTGAGCGCGAGCCGCATCTGGTCAGGGGTAAGTACCTATGATGGAGGGGTTTGTTCCCTGCGTAAAGCAAAGCGGCGCGCCTTTCGGCGCGCCGCGGAGCAGAAACCGCCGAAGGATGTTACTTCGCCTTGGCGATCTCGACGAGCTCGACCTCGAACTCGAGGACGGACTTGCCGGGGATCGGGCCCTGACCCTGGTCGCCGTAGGCGATGGAGGAAGGGCAATAGAGGACGATCTTGCCGCCGACGCCGATGAGCTGGACGCCTTCGGTCCAGGCCGGGATGACGCCGCTGAGGGGGAACTCCGTCGGCTCGTTATTGCGGGACTTGGTCGAGTCGAAGACCTTGCCGTCGACGAGCTTGCCCTCGTAGCGGCACTTCACGGTGGAAGCCGCGGTCGGCTTCACGTCGGAACCCGGGGCGAGGATCTTGTAACGCAGACCGGAGGCCGTCTTGGTCACCGACTTGTCGGCGTCGACCTTGGCGAGGAAGTCGTCGTTCTGCTTGCCCCACTTGCCGGCCTTGGCGTTGACGCGGGCCTGGAACATCGCGTCGGCGCCTTCGCCGAGCTCGACGGGGTCGAACTGAGGCTTCTCGCCGTTGAGCACCTGGCGCACGCCGGCGAGGAAGAGTTCGATCTCTTCGGCGGTGAGCTCGAGCTGCGAGTTCACCTGCGGCATGGGGGATTGGCTGGCGATGGAGTAGCCAAGCATGGTCCAAGCCTGTTTGACCTGGTCGGGGGTGAGGGATTTCACGATTTTTGCGGGGGGAGGAGTGACGGGGGCGGGCGCGGCGGCCTTAGGCTCGTCGGCGGCGTGGAGAGTAGCGACGGCGACGGCCAGCGCGGCGAGGACGGGGTATTTCATGAGGAAGGAAGGCTTGTATCCCATTCAGGCCTGCGGGGGAAGCACCTTTGCGTGTTCCTGCAGCGAGCAGACCGTGAGGGGATGCGCGCGCATCGAACGGATGCCGAGGATGGCCGCGTGGGCCGCGTTGAGCGTGGAGGCCATGTAGACGCCCCGGAGGACGGCTTCGGCCCGCATCGCGTTCTCATCCTTGCGCGGCAGCATGCCGGCGGCGGTGTTCACGATCATCTGCA
>JBDKKH010000199.1:0-6794 GCA_039796215.1 Verrucomicrobiota bacterium | reverse complement strand
GCGCGAGCCGCACGCCCCTACCTCGAAACAAAATTCAAAGGGAAACCGAGACCGGATAGTTAGCCGGGGAAATGTCCGCAGCATTTTCCCGGTTTCCGGTCTCCCCTTGAGTTAGCCCCCTTGCCCACATGTCACCATGCCCACGTGCCCCCTCGTTTGAAATCCGGAGCGCTCAGCGCTCCCAGATTTCAAACGTATACCCCAAGCCCTGATACTCGCCCGTCTTCGACGAAACGAGCTTGGTGAAATACTGCCGCCAGTCCGCGGGGAAGAAACGGTCGCCGGCGAAGTCCCGGTCGATACGCGTGATCATCAGGCGATCGCACAGCGGCAGGCCTTCGGCGTAGATGCGTTCGCCCCCGGTGATCCAGACCGGACCCGGCCATTCGTCCATCCGGTCGGCGATGACGATGGCTTCCGGCAGCGAGGCGGCGCGTTCGGCGCCAGGAAAGGACTTGGCCGGATCGCGCGAGACGACCACCGTACCCCGGCCCGGCAAAGCCTTGCCGAGCTCGGCGTAGCAGGCCGGCCCCTCGATCATGACGCCGCCGGCGGTCTGGTCCATGAACCAGGCTAGGTCCTCCGGGATATGCCAGGGCAGCTTGCCGTCCTTGCCGATGACCCCGTTGCGGGCAACGGCGACGATGCAATAAAGGGGTTTGGGCACGTGTTGATTCATGCCCTGAAGCCCGCCCAAAGCAAGCGCGGGGCGGATTTGGACTGATTGACAGCCGTCGAAAGTTCGGGGTAAGTTGTCCGAATGATTACCTGGCTCCAGAACGCCACCGGCAAGCACAACCGCATCATCTTCGGCTTCCTGCTGGTGATCATCGTGGTCTCGTTCGTCTTCTACGGATTCGCCGGACGCGGCGCCCTGACCGGCGGCCCCTCCTATGTCTACCAAGGCGTCAACCTCAACGACCCGGCCGTCCGCTCCCGTTTCAACGACGCGTTGTTCTTCTCGCAGATGACCGGGCAGCGCATGGACAGCAACGGGCTGGTCCAGCGCGTCGCGGAACTGAGCCTCGCCGACGGCCTCGGCATCCCCGACCCTTCCGACCTCGAGATCCGCCGCCTCGCCCGCGAGATGACCAGCGCCCCCGACGCCAAGAACGGAGACGGCCTGAACAAGTTCCTGGAGTTCGCCTCCAAGCAGCTGAACACCTCGGACCTCGAGGTCCGCGCGCGCTTCGAGACCTACCTCAAGGACAGCTGGCGTATCCAGAAAGCCGTCAGCACCCTCGCGGGATCCGGCCACGCGACCACCGCCCAGGTGAAGCGCATCCTCGACCGCGAACGCACCAAGTGGACCGTCGACGCGGCCACCTTCCCCGCCTCGGCCTTCAACCCCGAGATCAAGGTCGACGAAGCGAAGGCCAAAGAGGCTTTCACCGCCGACATCGAAGCCTACCGCCTGCCCGCGCAGGTCGCCGTGACCGCCGTGACCATCGTCCCGAGCGTCGCCGACGCCGCCCCGGTCTCCGACGACGAGATCATCAACATGGGCTATAACCAGGCCGAGACCTTCAAGTTCGAGAGCGGCAAGATCAAGGAACAGGCCCTGGCCAAGCGCGCCGAACTGGAGAAGCTCGTCCGGGCGGAGCGCGCCATCACCAACCTCGCCGGTCAGATCTCCGACGAGCTCGCCGAGAAATTCCCCATCGACGCCACCAAGGCCGACAGCAAGGAGCTCGCCGCCTGGATCAAGGCCAAGAACGCCCAGCTGACGCAGGTCCCCTCCTTCGAGGTCACCCAGCCGCCCGTCGTCGCGAAGATCCCCGCCGAAGCCCTCCGCGTCGCCAGCGAGCTGACCGACAAGGAATGGCGGACCGAAGTCTACCGCTCGGAAGCGGGCGCGACCTTCCTGCTCCTCGCCAAGCGCACGCCGGACCGTCTGCCGAGCTTCGAAGAGGCGAAGGCCAAGGCCGTCGCTGACTGGCAGAAGACGCAGCGCAACCGCCTCCTCGCCGAGGAAGTCGCCAAGGTCGGCAAAGTCCTCCAAGCCGACCTCGCCGCGGGCAAGACCTTCACCGACAGCGCCAAGGCCCAGAAGCTGACCCTCTCCTCGCCCGAAGCCTTCACCGTCTACGCCGTCCCGGCCAACCTGAGCGGCGTCAACGAGAACACCGGCCTGCTCATCGAAGCCGCCGGCATCGGCAAGGTGACCGCGCCGATCCGCCTCGCCAACGGCGACACGGTCTTCATCCGCCCGGCGAAGAAAGACCTGCCGGAAGACAAGGCCGGCGCCGAGGAAAGCCGCCTGTTCGCCCAGCGCATCTCCCAGCGCAACGCCTACTTCACCGGAATCGGCATCGTGCAGGACGTCGTCCCGCCGCCCGCCCAACCTAAGTAAGCCAGCCCGCCGGCCCGCTGGAACCCCTCCGGAGGCCTCCTCCCGAGGGGTTCTTTATTTGCCACCGATTACGGCTTTACCTCCCCCTCTCCCACCCCCTACCCCTTTCCTATCCAAATGTCCCAGGTCCGCGTCCGCTTCGCCCCCAGCCCCACCGGCTTCTTCCACATCGGAAGCGCCCGCACGGCCCTGTTCAACTGGCTCTACGCGCGCCACACCGGCGGCAAGTTCGTCCTCCGCATCGAAGACACCGACAAGGAGCGTAATTCCGACGCCTTCCTGAAGGTGATCTTCGACTCGATGCGCTGGCTCGGCATGGACTGGGACGAAGGCCCCGAGGTCGGCGGCGACTACGGCCCTTATTTCCAATCCCAGCGCACGGAACTCTACCAGGCCAAGCTCCGGGAGCTCGCCGCCAAAGGACGCGCTTACGAGAAGGACGGCGCCTGGTGGCTCCGCCTCGAAGGCGCCCGCACCGCCGCCTACGACGACCACCTCAAGAAGGACTACGAGAAAGTCGACGCCACGCCGATGGTGCTGCACGACATGGTCCGCGGCCAGGTCGCCCGCGTCGAAGACCGCGACTTCGTGATCTTCCGTTCCAACGGCGAGCCGGTCTTCCACTTCGTCAACGTCGTCGACGACATCGAGATGAAGATCACGCACGTGATCCGCGGCGAGGACCACCTCTCCAACACGTCGAAGCACCTCGAGCTGTTCAAGGCCTTCGGCGTCGAGCCGCCGAAGTACGCCCACATCCCCCTCATCCTCAAGACCGACGGACCGGGCAAGATGTCCAAGCGCGACAAGGGCGCCCTGATCGAGGAATACCAGCAGCGCCGCTACCTGCCCGCCGCCGTCCGTAATTACCTCTGCCTGCTCGGCTGGACGCCGGCCGACGGCAAGGAAGTGCTGCCGATCGAAGAGATCATCAGGCAGTTCGAGATCTCCGCGGTGCACCAGTCCAACGCCCGCTTCGATGAGCGCAAGATGTCGCACGTCAACGCGCAGACGCTCCGCAACCTGCCCGCCGGCGAGTTCGCCACCCTGGCCCGACCGATCCTGCTCGAGGCCAAGACCGTCGACGCCTCGGTCTCCGACGCCCGCCTCGCCGAAGTGCTCGGCATCGTCCAGGAGAAGGTGGTCTCGCTCGAGCACCTGCCGGAGTTCATGGGCTTCTTCTTCACCGACGGCTTCAAGAAGGACGAAGGAGCGATGGCGAACCTCACGAAGAAAGGCGGCGACCCGGTCGCCCGTGTCCGCGAACTCCTGCCCGTCCTCGAGGCCGCCGCATGGACCGAACCGGCCCTCGAAGCCGCCTTCGCCGCCGTCGGCGCCGCGCACGACCGCAAGCCGACCGACTACTTCGCCCCGGCCCGCTTCGCGGTCTCCGGCCAAGGAGGCGGCGCCCACCTCCTCGGCGTCCTCCGCGTCCTCGGACGCGACACCACCCTCGCCCGCCTCAAGGCTTTCATCGCCTGACCTTACCTTTGCACGTTTGCACAGGCGCCCGCGCCGATTTGCACCTTTGCACCCCTCCTGATTTCACGTCCATGTCCTCCGAAACGCCTGCGCCGGCGGCCCACCGCCACTTCATCCAGCAGATCATCGACGCCGACCTGGCCGCAGGTAAGCATGCGACCGTCGCGACGCGCTTCCCGCCGGAGCCCAACGGCTACCTGCACATCGGCCACGCGAAATCCATCTGCCTGAACTTCGGCCTGGCCCTCGAATTCAAGGGCCGCTGCCACCTCCGCATGGACGACACCAACCCGACCAAGGAAGAGGTCGAATACGTCGACTCGATCAAGGAGGACGTGCGCTGGCTGGGCTTCGACTGGCACGAGCACTACTACCAGGCCTCGAACTACTTCGAGCGCATGCACGGCGACGCCATCAGGCTGATCCAGCTCGGCAAAGCCTACGTGTGCTTCCTCTCGCAGGACCAGATCCGCGAGTTCCACGGCGACGAGAAGCACCCCGGCAAGCCCAGCCCGACCCGTGATGCGACCGTCGAGGCGAACCTGGCGGCCTTCGCGCAGATGACCCGCGGGGAGTTCGACGAGGGCAAGGCCGTCCTCCGCGCCAAGATCGACATGGCGTCGCCGAACATGCACATGCGCGACCCGGTCATCTACCGCATCCGCAAGGCCCATCACCACAACACCGGCGACAAGTGGTGCGTCTACCCGATGTACGACTACGCCCACCCGCTCGAGGACGCGTACGAGGGCATCACCCACTCGATCTGCACGCTGGAGTTCGAAGTCCATCGCCCCTTCTACGACTGGCTCCTGCGTACGCTGGACACGCCCGCCAAGCCACAGCAGATCGAATTCGCCCGCCTCAACCTGACCTACACCGTCATGTCCAAGCGCCGCCTGCTCGAACTCGTGCAGGAGCAGCGCGTGTCCGGCTGGGACGACCCCCGCATGCCGACCATCTCCGGCCTCCGCCGCCGCGGCTACACGCCCGCGGCCGTCCGCCGGTTCTGCGAGACGATCGGCATCACGAAGCATAATTCGCTTTCCGACGTCGCCCTGCTCGAGCACGCCGTGCGCGACGACCTCAACAAGACCTCCTCCCGCTTCATGGCGGTGCTGGATCCGGTCCGCTTGGTCATCGAGAACTACCCCGAAGGACAGGTCGACGAGCTCGATGCCGTCAACAACCCCGAGGATCCCGCCGCCGGCACGCGCAAGGTGCCCTTCTCCAAGACCTTGCTCATCGAACGGGCCGACTTCATGGAAGTCCCGGAGAAGAAGTATTTCCGCCTCACGCCCGGCCAGGAGGTCCGCCTCCGCTGGGGGTACTTCGTGACCTGCACCGGCTGCAAGAAGGACGCCGCCGGCAACGTGACCGAAGTCACCTGCACCTACGATCCCGCCACCCGCGGCGGTGACGCTCCGGACGGCCGCAAAGTCAAGGGCACCATCCACTGGGTGTCCGAAAAGCATGCCGGCGACGTCGAGGTCCGTCTCTACGACCGCCTCTTCGCGCACGAAGACCTGAATGACATCCCCGAAGGCACCGACTGGCGCGCGCTCCTGAACCCCGGCTCGCTCAAGACGATCCGCGGCTTCGTCGAACCAGCCCTGCTCGCCCTCGCGCCCGGCGCCCGCGTGCAGTTCGAACGCACCGGCTACTTCTGCGCCGACGCCAAGGACTCCCGGCCCGGCCGGCCGGTCTTCAACCGCACCGTCGGCCTGAAGGACTCCTGGGCCAAGCAGGCCACGAAGTGAGGTAGGGACAGCACCACGTGCTGTCCTCTGCTCCGCGTCCGTTCGCCGCTTGACCGCGACATCGAAAAACACTTACTTCACTTCGTATCTGAAAGTACCCCCAGGGTTCCGTATGATACCACCAGGAAGCCGCCGAAAAGCGGCTTTCCTCATTTAGGAGAGCTCAAGCCAGCCCAAGCTGATCGGCTTAAGCTTATCGCATAACGTTACCGCGCCCGAACTCAGGGCGTAACCGTTGGGCGAGTATCTCTGCTTCACGGCATAAGCGATAAGGTCAGCCACCTGTATCATCTCCACCTCTTGCGAACATTGCCCGACGGGATGCCCGATAAGACTGAGAGGCCTAGGTACGCCCTTGAACAAAGGAGTCGATGTCCTGTCGTGGATCACGAAGCAGCCCTTGTGCTCGCAGGAAGACGCCACGCCGAAGGCGCCATCCCGAGCCCACTGATCCAAGTCTCTCAAGACACACGGTGCGACGACCCCGAGCGGAATGACGGACGATTTCCTGACCACCCACGCAAAGACCTTGATGAATCCACAATGAGACAACCGATAGATCAACTGCCGAGCGATCAATAGCCGTTCATGTCGCCCGACCCCGCAAAGAGATCTGGCACCGCCTAGCAACTCAGCCGCATGGAGCTCCTTGTCAGCCGGGTAACCATAACGGGTTTGGACTTCCTCACGGAATGACTTCAGTAGCTCGGAGAAGACCAACCAGTCCCCATGGTGGATGGAAAACCCGGCTAAGATGTAATGCGACGTCGGGGAATTGATCAGCCCGAGGTCTCCGCTCTCATCCAGGTAGACAAAATGCATGACGTTTAGATGGCCGTCCCCCGAAACATACGCGACTGAGGGTTACCCCTAGAAGGCGCCGCATTTCCCCTCAGCGGACACACCTAAACCCCTGCCCCTGCTCAACGACGCCTGTCCCCACCCCCACCCCTATCCCCAACCCTACCTTAAACACCCTTGACCCACCCCCCGCCCTCCCTTTGATGCACCTTCTAGCTGGTAACAAAGGAGAGGTGGCAGAGTGGTCGATCGCGCTGCATTGGAAATGCAGTGTACCGCAAGGTACCGAGGGTTCGAATCCCTCCCTCTCCGCCAGCTAGGACTACCCGGTAAACTTGCCTCAACGGTAAGTCGAATAGGCCCTATTGGCTATCCGGAGGGATGAGAACCCGAGGGTT
>JBDKKH010000198.1:0-9210 GCA_039796215.1 Verrucomicrobiota bacterium | reverse complement strand
AGCCGGGCGATGCAGCGGGCCATCGCGAGACGGGTCGCGCCCAGGATGTTGTGCGCCGAGATCTCCATGACCGAACCGGCGGCCCAGGCGGTCTTCAGCTTCCCTTCGGCCTCCATCTGCGCGATCGTCGCGCGCAGGTCGGCCCGCTTCTCGGCGGTCAGCTTCTTCGAATCGTTCGCCCCGGACAGCTTGCGCAGCCAAGCCGGCTCTCCGTAGAAGCCTGCGTCGAGCAGGACCGCCGCGGCGATGACCGGGCCGCAGAGCGAGCCCCGCCCGGCTTCGTCGACGCCCGCGATGCCCGGACGATCGGCGCCCTTCCTGCGGTCGAATGACGCCAGCGAGGCCACGGCTTATTCCGCCTTCTTGCGGCGGACGAAGGGTTTGGATTCCGGCGGCTCGAGCCCGCGGACCTCGTAGGCGGTCTTGAAGTGGAGTTTGGCGAAGTTGACGAGGATCGCCGGGCCGAGCCGGCCGACGAGTTCGATGCCGGCGTCCTTGGCCTCGGAGCCGGAGCCCTTGGGCAGCCGCACGCCGCCGTCTTGCGACAGACGGTCGATCTCCCGGACGAAGGCCGCGCGGGCGACGATCGAGGCGGCGGCGACGACGGGATCGGATTCCGCCTTGGTGCGCATGCGGAGGTCGAACTCGACGCCCTTGCGGGCGAGCTCCTTCTGCACGAGGGGTTCCTCGGAGAATTGGTCGAGCAGGCCCCACTTCGGGCGACGCTGGTGCTGCAGTTCGAAATCCTTGAGGGCTTCCTCGCAGGAGGTGGCGTGCATCCAGCCCAGCAGCCGGTTGAGGTTCTTGCCGAAGCGCGAATGCAGCTCGTTGTACTTCGCCATGCGCATGAACGTCGTCTTCACCGCCACGCCCGGCGTGGAGCGGATGACGCGGTCGAGCTCCGCGATCTTCGCGTCGGTCAGCTTCTTGGAGTCCTTGATGCCGAGCTCGATCCATTCGCGGGTCATCTCGCCCGTCGCGATGACGCAGGCGGAGACCACCGGGCCGAAGAGGTCGCCCTTGCCCGATTCGTCGAGGCCGGCGTGTTCTTCGAACCACTCCGGATTGTTCTCGGCCTCGTAGCCGAGGACCGCCTGGCCGGTGACGTCGGGCTCGAGGGTGAACTTCACGAAGTCCTCCGTGCCTTTGCCGGAGATGACGCACTTGCCGGACTTATAATGGACGATGTTCAGGTTCTCGCCCTTGAAGGCGAAAGCCGAGTGGTCGACGGGGAAGGAGACCCAGCCCTTGGCGACGAGGATGCCGCGGAGCTTCGCGGCCTGGGCCGCGTCGAGCTTCAGCGTGTGCATCGCCGCTTTCTTCGGCTCCTCGTCGGAGTCCTGCTTTGCCTTTCGTGCCATGAGCCACAAGGTCTACCTGAGTCGGCCTCCGAATCCAGCCCCATCCATGCCTGCCGCCAAATCCGTCCGCGACGCCCGCATCCCCATGATGCGCAAGGCGCTGCTGGCCTGGTTCGCCCGGCATCGCCGGCCGATGCCGTGGCGGGAGGAGGTCTCGGCTTACCGCACCGTGGTGTCGGAGCTGATGTGCCAGCAGACCCAGATCGCCACCGCGATCCCCTATTTCGAACGTTGGACCGCCCGGTGGCCGGACTTCGCCGCGCTCGCCCGCGCGGAAGAGGCCGAGGTCCTCGCGCTCTGGGCGGGCCTCGGGTATTACTCGCGCGCCCGTAATCTCCTCGGCCTCGCCCGGCAGGTCGCCGCGCTTCCGGGGACGCCGCGGACCGCCGCGGAGTGGCGGGCCTTCAAGGGCGTCGGGCCTTACACCGCCGCCGCCATCGCCAGCATCGCCTTCGCCGAGCCGGTCGCGGTCGTCGATGGCAACGTCGTGCGCGTCCTGGCCCGCCTCGACGGCGTGCGGACCAAGCTGCGCGATGCTTCCTCGGCCGCCAAGCTGTTCGCGCCCCGGGCCGAGGAACTCGTCGACCCGGAGCAGCCCGGGGATTTCAACCAGGCCATGATGGAGCTCGGCGCGACCGTCTGCCGCAAAGGCGCTCCCGATTGCGCGCAGTGTCCGCTGGCCAAGTGGTGCGACGCCCGCAGGTCCGACGACGCCCGGACCTTGCCGCGTTTCGTCGCCAAGGAACGCCGGGCCGCCGTCGTCGAACGGGCGCTGGTCGCCCGCGCCGGCAAGGTCTTGCTCCGTCGCAATCCCCCCCACGCCAAGCGCCTCGCCGGCATGGCGGAGATCCCGGTGCTGTCTTCGCTCGGCGTCGAAGTCGCGGGCGAACCCGCGCTCGTGCGCCGGCGGACCATCGGCACCGTGACTTATGAGGAGAGGCTGCATGCCTTGGAGCCCCGGGCGGGGGATCTCCGCCGCTGGACGAAGGACGGCGAACTCGAGTGGGTCGGCGCGCGGGCGTTGGCGGAAGCCGCGTTGAGCGGCCCGCACCTTCGGTGGCTCGGCGAGTGGCTCAGTCCAGACGGTCGGACAAAGCGCGGCAGACGGCCTTGAGGGTCGCCACGCGCGCGTGGCGTTTGTCGTCGCCCGAGACCACGACCCAGGGCGCGTGAGGCGTGTCGGTGCGCGCGATCATGTCCTCCGCGGCGCGCAGGTTGTCGTCCCACTTCTTCCGGTTGCGGTAATCTTCCGCCGTCATCTTATGCCGCTTGTGGGGCGAGTCTTCGCGGGCGCGGAAGCGGCGGAGCTGCTCGTCCTTCGAGAGGTTGATCCAGATCTTCAGGACGATCGCGCCGGCCTCCGCGAGCCGGGCCTCGAAGTCGTTGATCTCGCCGTAGGCGCGCGCCCACTCGGCGTCATCCGCGAAGCCTTCGACGCGTTCCACCATCACGCGTCCGAACCAGGAGCGGTCGAAGATGGCGAGTTTGCCCGCGGCGGGGGTCTTGTTCCAGAAGCGCCAGAGGTAGTGCCGGGCCTTTTCTTCCGGCGTCGGGGCCGGCGTCGGGTGGACGCGGTAATGCGCGGCGTCGAGCTGTCCGCAGAGCCGGCGAATCGCACCGCCTTTGCCCGCCGCGTCGGGGCCTTCGAGCACCACCACGGTCGGCACGCCTTTCTGGGCGGCGACCCTCGTGAGCCTTCCCAGGCGGAGCTGCAGCTTCGCCATCTGCTGTCCGTAGCCCTTCTTATCCAAGGTCGGGTGCGGCGTCGCGCTCTCGAGCAGCCCGCGAGGCCGGCTTCCCGGCTTCTTGGCGATGACCGCGGCGCGGCGACGCGAAGATTGGTTGAGCTGCGCGGCGATCGCCAGGCCGGCGTGCAGGTCGCGCAGCTTGGTTTCGGCGCCGCCGATCACGACTTTCCACGGCAGGTTCTTGCCGCTGCCTTGGCCGCGGAGTCCGCGGGCGAGGAGCAGATTGCTCTTCTTGGAGAGAAGCAGGTCGTCGGCGCCCACGACCCAGCCCTCGGCGTCGGAGTCTTCGGCTTCGCGGAGCCGCTTGCGCAGCGCTTTCTCCGGGGTCTCCAGCCAGACTTTGATCACGGAAGTCCCGTCGGCGGCCAGCGTCTCTTCGAAGGTCCGTAAGGACCTGAGCCGGGCGCGCAGGCCTTCGCCGGTGAGCCTGGTGCGTGCGGCCTCGGTCAGGGTGCGGGTGAGCCAGTCGCCGACCACGATCGTGATGCGCCCGCGCGCGGGGACGTCCTGCCAGTAGGGCCACAGGAACGGATGTCCTTCGGGCGCGGTCGCGTCAGGCGCGCAGATGCGCACCGTGCGCGCGTCGAACCATTCCGTCAGCTGGTTGGCGAGCTCCGACGCCGCCAGACGGTCGTTGCCGCCGAGCACGATGACCGCGCCGTGCCGCTTCGCGGCCAGGCGGCGTTGGGCGGCGAGGAGCCGGAGGTGGAGGGCGGAGCGGGCTCGCTCCAAGGCGCTGCGGGTGGCCATCGGCGGGGACTATGCAGAAGGCCCCTGCCGATGGGAAGCAGGGACTCCGTGACGTTCCCGTGAAACCCGGCTTCCGGGCCGGCGAGGAGCCCCGCGGGAAATCCCTGGCGGCGGAGGCTTACTCCCCTTCGTCGTCGGCGGGCGGCAGCACGCCTTTGAGGAGGTCGTCGAGCGTCTTCTGGAGTTCTTCGCGCATGCGCCCGGCTTCGGCTTTGTCGACGGCCTTGATCTGGAGCCGGATGGCCTCCTCTTTCTTGCCTTGCAGCCAGCGGAGGCGGGCCAGCGTGTCCAGCTTGTCGGAGTGTCCTTCCTTGGTCAGCTTCACCGCCTGCACCGCGCACTTCTCGGCCAGCGGCAGGTTGGGCTTGGCCGCGAAGGCCTTCATCGTCAGCAGGCGCCACGCGATCTCGTTCATCGCTTCCGCGTCATCGAACTCCTCCTCGGCCGTCTTGGCGAGCTGGGCGTAGAGTTTGGTCGGGTCGCCCCGGCCGAGGGCGATCTGGGCCTCGACGGCTTCGCGCATCTCCTGACCCTCGGTTTTCGGCAGCACGCCGGCGGCCGCACCGAGCGCCTTTTCCGCCGCATCCCAGTCGCGTCGGCGCAGGGCCTCGTCGAGCGCTTCGAGCTTCGCCCGGGCGGCCGCCATCTCGGGGTCGTCGGGCGTCGTGGCGACAGGCTTCCCCGGCCGGTCGGAAGGGATCCTGTCCGTGATGGCTGCGGCGGCCGCGAGGGGCGAGCCCGTGAGGATGTCGCCCAGCAGTTCGGCCGTGAGTTCCTGCGGGTGGCCGGTCCAGGCGATCTTGCCGTCGGCGACGACGAACGCGTGCGGGATGCCGTTCACCCCGGCGGCTTCGAGCCAGTCTTTGATGAAGGCCTTGCCGCCGAGCGCGACGCGGTACGACATCTTGTCTCCTTGGGCCTTGAGGAAATCCTTGGCGCGCCGGGCGGAAGACGCGTCACGTTCGGCTTCCCAGACGTTGACGCCCGTGATGACGACGCCCTTCTTGGCCATCTTCCGATGCAATGCGTCCAGGTGCGGTATCGCCGCGACGCAGGGGCCGCACCAGCTGGCCCAGCATTCGAACACGTAGACTTCGCCTTTCTTGAAGTCTTTCACCGCCTCGCCTTGGAGCATCGTCTCCGGGCGCGAGGCCGGGGCGGGAGTTCCGACTTTCAGTTCGCCTGCGGAAAGCGCGGCGGAAACAAGCAGGAGAAGAAGCGCGCGCATGGGGGTGTCAGGGGCGGGGTCTTGGCCGGAAGCGCGGACGGGCTATTTTTTCGCGGGCGCGGCGGGCGCGGCCGCCTTGGCTTCGGCGACGTAAGCCTTGATCTTCTCGACGGTCAGGGAGCCGGGGTGGCCGATGTAGGCGATCTTGCCGCCGGAGACGACGAAGCCGCAGGGGATGCCGTTCTGGCCGGCGGCTTCCATCCAAGCCTTGCCCATGGCGCCGTTGGTGTCCTTGGCGACGGTGTAGGCCATCTGCTTGCTGTTCTTGCGGACATACGCGTCGGCGGTCTCGGCGCCGCGGCTGACGTGGATGCTGATCACCTGGACGCCGTCGTCTTTGAGTTTCGCCTGCAGTTCGGCGAGGTGGGGGATGGAGGCCACGCAGGGGCCGCACCACGTCGCCCAGAATTCGATGAGATAGGTCTTCTTCGGGTCGAGCGCGCTCACGCGATCGCCCTTGATCCAGGAGGTCGGCAGCCTTGTCGGAGCCACGTCGCCGACCTTGAGGGAGTCTTCTTTCGGGGCGGCGAAACCGAGGGTGGCCAGAAGCAGGAGGAGCAGGGTGGCGGGGCGCATGGAGGAAGTCTTAAGGGGAGCGTGGAGGGGAGGCAAGCGAGGGGTGAGGCCGTGTCACGACAGCGATGTCTCAGGCGGAGGGTGGCGGGATCGCGATCCCTGTGAGTTCTGCCTCCGGACGAAAAGACCCCGACGTTCGTCGGGGTCTTGGGGGAGCGTGGGCCCGCTCAGGCCTTGGCGCTGTTGAACTTCACGCGGATGGCCTCGACCACGGCCGGATCGGCTAAGGTGGAGACATTGCCCAGCTCGCGTCCTTCGGAGATGTCGCGGAGCAGGCGGCGCATGATCTTGCCGGAGCGGGTCTTCGGCAGGTCCGGCACGAAGACGATGCGCTCGGGCCGGGCGAACTTGCCGATTTTCGCGTCGACCATCCCGTTGAGTTTCTTGGCGAGCCCGGCCTCGTCGACCGTCTTGGCCGCGGCGGACTTCAGGATCACGAAGGCCATGAGGCCCTGGCCCTTGAGTTCGTGTTTCACGCCGATGACGGCGGACTCGGCGACCGCCGCGTCCTCGATGAAGATGGCTTCGAGTTCGGCCGTGCCGATGCGGTGGCCCGAGACGTTGACCACGTCGTCGACCCGTCCGGTGATCCAGAGGTAGCCGTCCTTGTCGCGGATGGCGCCGTCTCCCGGGAAGTAGTACTGTCCGTTCCAGCGGCTCCAGTACGTCTCGACGTAGCGTTTCTCGTCGCCGAAGATCCCCTGCGTGATGCCCGGCCAAGGCTTGCGGATGGCGAGGATGCCGTGGTCGGTCTCCTTGCCGTTCTCGTCGAGCACGGCGGCGTCGATGCCGAAGAAGGGCAGGGTCGCCGAACCGGGCTTCGTCGGGGTGCAGCCGGGCATCGGCGTGATCATGTGTCCGCCCGTCTCCGTCTGCCACCAGGTGTCGACGATAGGGCAGCGCTCGGCGCCGATGTTGCGGTGATACCACAGCCAGGCTTCGGGATTGATGGGCTCGCCGACCGAGCCGAGGAGGCGGAGCGAGGAGAGGTCGTGCTTCTTCACCCATTCGTCGCCCCACTTCATGAAGGCGCGGATGGCGGTGGGCGCCGTGTAGAAGACGGTCACCTTGTGGTCCTGGATGATCTTCCAGAAGCGTCCGAAATCCGGGGCGTCGGGCGCGCCTTCATACATCAGGACCGAGGCGCCGTTGAGCAGCGGCCCGTAGACCACGTAGGTGTGTCCCGTGACCCAGCCCACGTCGGCCGTGCACCAGAAGAGGTCGTCGGCGCGGAGGTCGAAGACATACTTGTTGGTCGAGTAGGCATGGACCATGTACCCGCCCACGCCATGCATGATGCCCTTCGGCTTGCCGGTGGAGCCCGAGGTGTAGAGCAGGAAGAGCATCTCATTGGCCTCCTGATGGACCGCCTCGCACTGGTCGGTGACCTGGGCCGCGGCCTCGTGGTACCAGACGTCGCGACCGGCGCGCATCGCGCAGCCCGCGTCGGGCCGGCCGGGATGCCGCTGCAGCACGAGCACTTTGGCGCAGGTCGGGCATGCTTGGACGGCCTCGTCGACCGTCTGCTTCAGGGGCAGGAACTTGCCGCGGCGGTAACCGCCGTCCATGGTGATGACCGCCTTGGATTTCGCGTCGTTGACGCGGTCGCGGATGGATTCGGCCGAGAAGCCGCCGAACACGACGGAGTGGACGATGCCGAGGCGGGCGCAGGCCAGGACGGCCATCGCGAGCTCGGGGACCATCGGCATGTAGATCGCGACGGTGTCGCCGCGACGGAGCCCGAGGCTTTTGAGCACGTTGGCGAAGCGGCTGACTTCGGCGAGCAGCTGGCGATAGGTGATCTTGCGCACTTCGACGGCCTGGCCGTCCGCCGTCGGTTCGCCTTCGTAGACGATGGCGACCTTGTCGCCGAGGCCCTTGGCGACCTGGGCGTCGAGGCAGTTGTAGGCGACGTTGGTCTGTCCGTCGACGAACCAGCGGAAGAAGGGCTTCTTGGATTCGTCGACCACCTTCGTCCAAGGCTTGAACCAGGTCAGCTCCCTGGCCTCGTCGGCCCAGAAGCCGTCCGGGTCCTGCAGGGAACGCCGATAGAGGGCCTGGTAGCCTTCCATCCCTTTGACGCGGGCCCGGGCGACGAACGCCGCGCTGGGCGGGAAGACCTGCTCGTTGGCGCCGAAGCCGGCGGCGCCGGCTTTCTTGACGTCATTGATCTCGTCTTGGGCGTCGAAGGAGCCGGTCGCGTCGGTCATGTTATTTGCGTTTGGAGCGAAGGATGAGGTAGATGGCGAAGGCGACCAGCACCGCGAGCGTCAGGACCAGCCAGGGCGAGTCGGTGATGTCGGGCTGGAGGCCGGTGAATTCTGCGAAAAGGCTCATGGGAGAGTGGTCGGGACAGCAAACCCCGGCGACCGGCCGAGGGCAATCAAAACGCGGGGGATGCGGACGGTCTTATGCCCGTCCCGGAGGCTAAAGTTCCGCGATCAGTTCGGCGAACCCCTCGACCACGCGGAAGCCGAGCGGGTCGAGCCTCGACCGATGCTGGTGTCCGTGCGCGGTCAGCACGCAGTCCACGCCCATCGCGGCGGCGGATTCCGCGTCGTGCGCGGTGTCGCCGATCAGCACCACGTCGTCCGGCGACACGCCGAGGTCCGCGAGATGGCGGCGGGCGCGGTCCTCCTTGCTGCCGGCGTGGATGTCGTCCCCGCCGCAGGCTTTACGGAAACGCCGGTCCAGTCCGTAATGGGCCAGCGTCGACCCGAGCAGCCGGCGCTCATAGGCCGACAGCACGGAGTGGGTCAGGCCCTTTTCGGCGAGACGGTCGAGCAACGTCTCGGCATGAGGGTGGAGCCGGCACTCGGTCTTGCGGGCCTCGTAGGCCGCCATGAAGCGCACGGACATCGCGCGGAACGAAGCTTCGTCCGGCGTGAAACCGATGGCCTGGTACACCTTGATCACCGGGAACTGGAAGATCTCCCGGTAGCGCACCGGGTCGACGGTCGGTCGGCCGTCCTCGCGGAGAAGCTGGTTGAGCGAGGCGCAGCAAAGCCAGGTGTCGTCGAGCAGCGTGCCGTTCCAGTCCCAGACCACATGGCGGTACTCGGCGAGGGGCTTACGCATGGGCGGGCACCAGGCCGAAGGCTTCGACGTCGACCCCGGCCGAGCAGTGCGCGTGGTCGGGGGCGCGGCCCGTGATCGGGAAGCCGTTCCACTCCACCGGCTGCTCGCTCCAGCTGGTCAGCTGGGCGAGGCTCAGCTGATAGGGCGCGTGGTGGACTTGGCCGCGGAGCAGGCGTCCGCCCCGCAAGGAGAAGAAGTTATAACGCTCGGCGAGGTGGAACAGCCGCGTGCCGGGTTCGGCCGGCGCCGGCGGCGTCAGCGCTTTCCAGACATAGCGGGCCGAGTGCGCGAAGCCGTCCCGCTGGCAGTCCATCGTCCAACGGTCGCCGAAGGGGCGATGCGTCAGGCGGGCGTCGCGATAGGGCAGGCCGAAGAAAGCCCGGGCGATGCGGACGGCGGGCCAGCGGTCGCAGTCGAGTGATTCGAACCATACGCCCGGCTCGCCCGCGGCGTCGCGCACGTAGAAGCG
>JBDKKH010000197.1:0-7611 GCA_039796215.1 Verrucomicrobiota bacterium | reverse complement strand
CTTTCGTCCCAGTTCTACGTCTTACGCCCTTCGGATAAGCTCAAATACGCCACGCTCGCCTTGCTGTTCGTGAATGTGTCCGTCGGGGGCGCGCTGACGAGTTTCGCCGCTCCGCCGATCGTCATGGTCGCGGCCAAGTGGGGTTGGAGTTCCGCCGTCGTCTTCAAGCAGTTCGGACTCGCCGCCATCGTCTCGATCCTCGTCTCGAACCTGGCTTACCTGTGCGTCTTCCGGAAGGAGTTGCGCGCGCTGAAGCCCGCACCCGGGGCCGATTCCGCCCGTCCGGCGTCGATCCCCGTCTGGGTTGCGGGCGTGCATCTGGCGTTGATGGTCTGGACGGTGGCGATGCTCGCCGGACACCACCCGATCCTGATGCTGGGCGGATTCCTGGTCTTCCTGGCGTTCACCGTGGCCACGCCTCAGTGGCAGGACCCCGTCCGTCTCCGCGGCCCTCTGTTGGTCGGCTTCTTCCTGGCCGGCCTGGTCGTCCTGGGCGGCACCCAGGGCTGGTGGATCTCGCTCGTGTTGGTCCGCCTCAATGAGGCGGCGCTTCTCGCCACGGCGGCGTTCCTGACCAGTTTCAACGACAACGCCGCGATCACTTACCTCGCCGCGCAGGTGCCGGCCTTGGCCGAGTCGGGGCCGGTGGTCGAAGGCCTCCGTCATGCCGTGGTCGCGGGCGCCTTGGCGGGCGGGGGCATGACCGTGATCGCCAACGCTCCCAACCCCGCCGGGCAGTCCATCCTGGCGCCTTTCTTCGACGCCGGGGTCTCCGCGTTTCGTCTGGCTTTCTGGGCCCTGCTGCCCACCGCGATCGCCTTGGCCTGCTTTGTTCTTCTCCGCTGACCCGGGGGCGGGGTCAGCAGGGGCGCGACAGGCCTTTTTTGGCTGTTCAAAGGCCGGGGGTCGGCAATAGGATATCTTCTCCCCAAGTCTTTCCATGTCCGCCCGTCGTCGTCCCGGTTTCACCCTCATCGAACTGCTGACCGTGATCGCCATCATCGGCGTTCTCGCGGCCGTCCTTTTCCCCGCCGTCGGAGGCATCCGGAAGAAGGCCCGTCAGGCCGCCGCCCAGACCGCCTTCACCCAGTGGGCCGGGGCGATCAGCCGTTACAAGCAGGTCTACGGTTTCTACCCGAACATCGGCACCAGCTACGTCACCAACCTCGACAGCCTCCATCGCCTCGAGACCACCACCGTCAACGCCAACTTCGTGCGGGCTTTGTCCGGTCGTTCGCCGGACGGCGTGGCGCTTAATCCCGCGGACCGCAAGCGGCTCAACCGCACCGGCGAGGAATTCTGCTCGTTCGGCCTCGAGGATTTCGAGTCCGGTGGCGGCCTCACCGCCACGACCATGCTCGTGGACCGGTTCACCAACCGCAATATCCGGGTCATCTTCGACACCGATAACAACACCATCCTTCGCAACATCGCCATCCCCGCCGGCGCGACTTCCATCCCGGAGGACATCAGAGGTATCAGCACGGCTGCCGGCATCCCCGCCCGTGTGATCATCTACACCACCGATCTCGGCGGCGACCATGCGAACGCCGACGGCAGTCTCGGTCAGGATGACTTCGCCCAGGTCGTCGCGATCCAATGAGCCCGCTCCGCCGAGCCGTCCGCCGGGGTTTCACGCTGATCGAGCTCCTGCTGGTCATCACCATCATCCTGCTGATCTCCGGACTCTTCCTGGGTCTGTCGACGGGTGACGGCGGCGGCCTTCCGGCCGGACAGCGTCTGATCGCCTCGTCGATCCGGACCGCCCGCGCGATGGCCTTGATGAATCTCGGGCCGACGGCCGGGGGTGTCACCCATGCCGGTCGCTACCGCGTCCTGATCCTGAACGATCCTAACGACGAAGCCAATCACCTGCGCCAGTTCGTGATCGCGGTCGGCGGTGTCAGCGCGGCGGAGCTGGGCAACCTCGATCCCAATACGATCGTCAACACGGCGTCCGCCCCTTACCGCTGGTTCTCGCCCGAGCCGCCCCAGCTGCTCCCGCAGGGCGTGGTCTTCGTCCCGCCGGCCTCCGAGACTTCCACGACCATGGCGCTCAACGTCGCCGCGGGCACGCGCCGCAGCTCCGTCGGCCAGCTCGCCGACAACACCGCCACGAGCGGCAAGGACGCTCCGGCGGCTTCGCCCCCTTGGATGATGTACGCCCCGACCATCCAGCCGATGGCGCTCGGTGAGATCGGTTCCGACATGAACCCCAAGAAGTGGTTCTATGTCGAGCTGCAGGGCGGGGTGGGGGCTTCCAACCACCTCGGCCGCGTGCTCCTCGTGCTGGCCCGTGCCAACGTCCGCAACACCGGCACCGGGACGGCGGCCATCGACGTCGCCTCCGACAGCCAGTTCGCCGCCATCGCGCTCCGCCCTAACGGCGACGTCACGCTGACGCTCGACGCGGACGAGATGGACAAAGCCAAGTAAGCCTTTCCTCATGAGTTCTCCTTGCCCTGTTCCCCGATCCCGCCGCGGCTTCTCGCTCGTAGAAGTCACGCTGGCCATCGGTATCGTGAGCGTCGCCATCCTTTCCCTCGTCGGCATCCTCGGTTCGACCTTCCAGCAGGTCGACGACATCATGCAGACGAACCGCGCCCTCGCGGCCGCCGGGAGGGTGATGGGTGCCTTGGACAACCCCCGGACCATCGTCTATCTGAACGCGACGAACGAGGGCGTCCCCCAGAACACGCGTTATCTGCTGGACGCTCCGGGTGGTTTCGACGGCGGCAACGTCAACTCGACGAATTTCGACATCGCCTATCGTCTCCTGCGTAATTCCCTCGGGCCGCGGACTGCGACGACGGTCTGGCTCTACGCTTACGAGCGCAAGGTCGTCGGCACGGAGAACGATAAGAAGGGCGACAATGATTACGCGCTCTTCTCGAACTCCTCCATGATGGAGGTGGCCTACTGCCTTGGGAGCAATCTTCGCGTCGCCGCCGCCGGTGGCCGTAACATCGTCGGTTCGCCCCTGCGCGTGCGCGTGACCCTGTCCAAACTGCTCGTCGGCCAGCGCGTGACCATCGACCCGACCACCCTCGAGCCGACGGCCGCCCGGGTCCCTGAGCCCAGCGCTTCGACCGGCGCCTGGTCGAGCTCCCCGCTGCCGGCGCTGCCCGGCGACTACGCGCTGGCCTATCTGCCCGTGGTCCTCGAATTCTTCCCCCACGACTACACCACCTTCAGTGTCTTCAACGTCCGCGAAGAAACCCCTCTGCTCGTCCAAACCTACATCATCAGCCGATGAAGACCCTCGCCCCTCGTCTTCGGGCCGGCTTCACGCTGCTCGAGATCATGGTCTCCACCGCCATCATGGTGGTCATCGTGCTCGTGGTCGTCACGATCGCGTCGGACACCTTCCGGGTCTATGACCGCGCGGTCGCCGATCTCTCGACCCAGTCGGAAGCGCGCGGCGTGCTGGACGCCATGGAGAACGACTTCTCCACGGCGGTCATCCGGGCGGACGGACGTTGCTGGATGGAGGTCGTCGTGCCCGGCTCCGGGAGCGTGACCGGCGCCCCGGGCGTGGTGGGGAACCTCCAGGCCACCGATCATCCGATCGTCATGCTCTTCGCCTCGCCCCTTGACCGTCCGCGCTGGACGCCGGGCGCTAACCGCGTCGCCCTGAAGGGGGATGTCTGCGCCGTCGCCTACCGCATCGGCCAGCGCTCGCCTTTCGACGCTCCGGGCGAGAAGATCCAGCAGGTCTACGGCGTCTACCGCACCATCATCGACGCCGAGAACACCTTCGCCGAGGCCTTGCCGGTCATCCAGGGTTCCACCACCGCTAATCCCACGTCTCCTTGGAATTACTGGTCGGTCTCCCGGCGTTTCGCCAATTACTCCCGGCTCCCTTCGCCCAGCTATGAGAACCGCGTGCTGATCGACGCCAACGTCAGCAGCACGACGCCGTCCTGGTCGATGGACGAGAATAATTTCATCGGTTCCAATGTCGTGGCGATGAACATCGTCTTCTGGGCGGCTTCGACCTTGCCGGCCACCGCGACCGCTCCGGCGCTGCGCGATCCCCTCGCCCGGCAGCCGCAGGTCCTCCGCCCGGTGACGCTCGTCGGCCGAGGCGACGACAAGTCGGGCCTGACCTCCACGGCAGGCGGCTACGCTTCCATGTTCGAGAGCACCGTCGCCGGCGCGTCGGCGACGACTCCGTCCCATGTGGCGCTGCGTTTCGCGGCCGACGGCGCCCCGACCGTCCCGCAGACCGCCCCCTCGGGCACCTTCCCGAACGTCCAGCCGTTCGACTATTTCGGCACGCGCCTGCGCGTGTTCGCCGACCGGATGTATCCGGACGCTTTGCCGCTGCAGCAGACTTCGCCGAACTGGCTGCCTTACCTGCCTTACTCGCTCCGGGCCGTGGAAGTCTCCGTCGTCGTGCTCACGCCCGAGGGCTCCAAGGAGCTGCGCGGCCTCCAGTCGATCAACGACAATCAGAAGATCCCGGACAACGACTTCAAACGGATCGTCTTCCAGCATGGCCGCACCTACACGCGTTATATCCGCGTGCTGGGCAACGGCGGCTGAGGTCGCCTTGCCGGTCGTAAAATGAAAAGGGGCGCCAGCAGGCGCCCCTTTTCCGTGGTCTGACCCGGGGGTTACTCCGAGAAGGCGCCCATCGCGCGGAACTTCGCGTAGCGCATGGCGACGAGTTTTTCCGGCGACGCCTTGGAGAGGTCGGCGAGCGAGTCGCGCAGGGTCTTGCGGATGGCCGAGCCGGTCGCGGCGGGGTCTTCCTGGGCGCCGCCCAGGGGTTCCTTGACGACGCCGTCGACGACGCCGAGGCGCAGCAGATTGGGTGCGTCGAGGCGAAGGGCTTCGGCCGCCTTGGGGGCGTGGGCGCGGTCCTTGAAGAGGATGGCCGCGCAGCCTTCGGGGGAGATGACCGAATAATAGGCGTTTTCGAGGATGTAGACCTTGTTCGAGACCGCGATGCCGAGCGCGCCGCCCGAACCGCCTTCACCGATGACGAAGGTGATGATCGGCACGGCGAACTGGCTCATTTCGCGCAGATTGACGGCGATCGCTTCGGCCACGTGGCGTTCTTCCGAGCCGATGCCGGGGAAGGCTCCGGGGGTGTCGACCAGGGTGATGATCGGGAGGCCGAACGTGTGGGCCATCTTCATCAGTCGAAGGGCTTTGCGGTAGCCTTCGGGGTTGGGGCAGCCGAAGTTGCGGCGGAGGTTTTCCTTGGTGTCCCGGCCTTTCTGCTGGCCGATGACCATCACTGGGCGACCTTCGAAAAAGGCGGTACCCCCGACGGTGGACTCGTCGTCCATGAAAAGGCGGTCGCCATGGAGCTCCTGGAAATCGTCGAAGAGCATCCCGATGTAGTCCAGGGAGTAGGGGCGGCGGGGGTGACGGGCCAGCTGGACACGCTGCCAAGGGTTGAGGTTGCCGTAGACCTCGCGGCGGGTCTGCTCCATTTTGGTCTCCAAGGACTTGATTTCCTTGGTGACATCCATGCCCGCTGATTCGGACGTGGCGCGGAGCGCGTTGATCTTGTCCTCGAGCTCCCGGAGGGGCTTTTCGAATTCGAGGGTGAAGCGGGCCTTCGTTGCGGACATGGGCCGTAAGTTGGGCAATTCGTCAGGGAAGGGCAATGGAATAGGGGTAGGGGTAGGGGGTGGGAAAATGAGTAAAATGAAGGAAAGGAGCCTTAAATGGGGGGTAGGGGTGGGGGCAGGAATCAAGTCCTTGGATAAACGGCAGGAGGCAGGATTAGCTACCCCTACCCCTAGCACTGAATGATTTCCCCTTTCCGTTGAACCTCTGTCCCTTCAGCGTGTCTTTACCCCTGCCCAACCATGCGTCACTCCGCTCTCCTTTCCCTGCTGGCCGCCGCCAGCCTTGTCGCCGCCGAAGGCTACAAGGATACGCCCCTCATCCCCGGCACGACCTGGCACGTGCATGACTCCGAGCGTCCTCAGCCCCCTCGGGCTGACGCCGCCAAACTCAAGTGCAACGAGGCTCCCGCCCCGGCCGGCGCCATCGTGCTCTTCGACGGCAAGGACGCCGCCGCCGAGTGGGAGCCCCAAGGCGGCTCCAAGGCCAAGCCTGGCACGACCTGGCTGGCCAGCGAAGGCGCGATGATCGCCCGCGGTAATTATATCCGTACCAAGCGTTCCTTCGGCGACATCACCTTGCACCTAGAGTGGCGCTCCGCCGCGGGTTACGACGCCAATCCCGGCAAGAAAGGGCAGGGCAACTCCAACAGCGGCATCTTCTTCATGAGCAAGTACGAGCTCCAGGTGCTCGACTGCTCGAAGACCGAGACCTACCCGGACGGCATGACCGCCGCCATCTACGGACAGCAGCCGCCGGCCTTCAACGCCTGCCTGCCTTCCCGTCAGTGGAACAGCTATGACGTCGAGTGGACCGCCCCGCGCTTCAACGCCGACGGCTCCGTGAAGTCCAAGGCCCGCATCACCGTGGTCATGAACGGCGTCAAGGTGCAGGACGAAGCCGAATACATCGGCCCCAGCAGCCATCGTCGCAACCCGCCTTACGCCGCCCATGCGGACAAGCTGCCGATCGCCCTGCAGTGGCACGGCGACGCCGTCGAGTTCCGCAACATCTGGGTCGTCGAGAAGAAGTAACGGGCCCAATCCTTCCGGCCCGCGTGAAGCAGCGCCCTTGCGGGTCGCTTCACGCGGGCCGCATCTTTGCATGATGTCGAGCGCGGCCGGCCCTTCGACCTGAGTCCGTCGTGCTTACCCGTTTGCATTAGGCGGGTCTTTGCTTAGGTTGGAGTGCTCAGCCGATGTATCCTCAAGACCTCCGCGAAAACTGGCATGCCGGCCAAGGCCTGTGGAAGGACGTGCCCGCGGCGGAGTGGAACGACTGGCATTGGCAGATGCGTAACCGCATCACCACGCTGGCGCAGCTCGAGGAGAAGTTGGTGCTCACGAAGGAGGAGCGGGAAGGGTGCCTTTTCGCCCCCAATAAGCTGTCCCTCTCCATCACGCCCCACTTCTTCAACCTCATCGACCCCAAGGATCCGGACTGTCCAGTGCGCCGGCAGGTCATCCCGCGCATCGAGGAGTCCTACGTCGCGGCCGGCGAATCCGAAGACCCCGTCGGCGAAGAGGGCACCATGCCCGTCCCAGGGATCGTCCATCGCTATCCGGACCGCGTGCTCTTCCTGGTCACCGACCGTTGCGCGTCCTATTGTCGTTACTGCACGCGCAGCCGCCTCGTCTCCAATGCGCAGGCCTACGATTTCCACCCTGAGCTCGAGGCCGGCCTGAAGTACATCGAGGCCCACCCGGAGATCCGTGACGTCCTCCTCTCGGGCGGAGATCCGCTCCTGCTCTCCGACGCCAAACTGGACGCGCTCCTCGGCCGCCTCCGCGCGATCAAGCACGTCGAGTTCATCCGCCTCGGGTCCCGCATCCCCGTCTTCCTGCCTCAGCGCATCACCCCCGAGCTCGCCGAGGTCTTCCGGAAGCACGGACCGATTTGGCTGAGCATCCATACGAACCATCCGAAGGAGATCACCCATGAGCTCGCCACCGCCTGCGAGCGCCTGTCTTTTGCCGGCGTACCGCTCGGCAACCAATCCGTGCTCCTCGCTGGCATCAATGACGA
>JBDKKH010000196.1:0-9772 GCA_039796215.1 Verrucomicrobiota bacterium | reverse complement strand
GGGGCGACGTTGCGGGCCCAGGAGGAGAGAGCGGGATTCGACATGGCGTGGAGCCCCCACGCAAAGGACTCCCGGCGGATTGGCAAGACTGACCGATTAGGGTTAGGGGTTGGGATAGGGGGCGGGGTAGGACAAACCTAACACCTTAAGCGACGGAGTCCGAGCCCCTGAAGCCTCAGTCGTTTTAATTCCACCCCTCCCCCTGCCCCAACCCCTACCCCTGACGAGCTACGCTCGTCTCAGATATCGATCGCGTCTTCCTTGGCCTTCTGGGCGTTGGCCTTGGCTTCGTTGGCCCGGCGCAGAGGCTTCAGCTGGTCGATGCCGACGGAGGAAGAAATCATCCAGGAAGTGATCGAGATGGTGAGGGTCGCCATCGCCCAATTGAGCAGATGGAAGTCCTTGATGAGGCTGTCCGTCAGCGCGAGGATGGCTCCATTGGTCAGGAAAAGGACCAGATAAGCGCCCAGTCCGAGCGTGAGGATCAGGATCGGGATCGAGACGATCATGAAAATCGCCAGCAGGAAGGGGCGCAGGAAAGAGTTGAACAATCCGAGCACGACCGCGACGACCGCCAAGGTCATGGGGTCGCCATAGTTGAGGAAACCGAAATACTTGGCCAGGAAGACCCCCAAGGCGAGGGACCCCCATTCCAAGACCAAGACCCCGAGACGACGTGCGACTTCCATCCCGGCATCATACCACAGGAAAGCCCCCCGACAAGGGGGACTTTCCGGCGGACGTCAGCGGGTATGGCGCACGTCTTCCCCGGAAAGGAGGAAGATGACCTGCTCGGCGATGTTCTTGGAATGATCGCCGATGCGCTCGAGGGCCTTGGAGATGAAGATCAGCTCGACATGGGAGGCCGACACCTTGGTGGAGTCGCCGGCCTTGCCGAAGAGCTCCTCGTAGTTCCTACGATTGAGGGCGTCGATCTCGGCGTCCCGCTCCAGGACCAGGCGGGCCTTGGCGATGTCACCTTCGATGAAGCTGTCGAGCGCCAGACGCAGGACCTCGCAGGCGATGATGCCTTCGGTCGGCACGTGCAGGAGGTTCTTCAGCGGGCCGCGCTCGGAGATGACCATCGCGCGCTTGGCGATGACCGACGCCTCGTCGGCGATGCGTTCGATGTCATGGCCGATGTCGCGGGCGGCGAGCAGCAGGCGGACGTCGCTGCCCATCGGCCCGAAGAGCGTCAGGTAGCGCATGATCTCGCGGTCGACGCGCTTCTCGAGCTCGTCGACGCGGTCGTCCATGCCGCGGACCTGCAAGGCCAGGGAGTCGTCGCCGTTCTCGACGGCGCGGAGCACGAGGCGGGTCATGTCGAGCGAACGCTCGCCCATCAGGATCAGGTCGTCCCGGAGCTGGCGGAGTTCGTCGTGGAAGAAGCGTTGCATGGGGGTGGCGGTTTGGAAATCAGCCGAAGCGGCCCGAGATGTAGGCCTCGGTCTGGGCCTGGGACGGGTTCATGAAGATCTTCTCGGTGGTGTCGTACTCGATCTGCTTGCCGAGGTAGAAGAAAGCGGTGCGGTCCGAGACGCGGGCGGCCTGCTGCATCGAGTGCGTCACGATCACGATCGTGAACTGCTCCTTGAGCTCGTGGATGAGCTCTTCGATCTTGCCGGTGGCGATCGGATCGAGCGCGGAGCAAGGCTCGTCCATCAGCAGGATCTCCGGCCGGTTGGCGATGGCCCGGGCGATGCAGAGACGCTGCATCTGGCCGCCGGAAAGCCCCAGGGCGCTGTCGTCGAGGCGGTCCTTCACCTCGTCCCAGAGGGCGGCCTTGCGGAGCGAGGTCTCGCAGGCCTCCTCGAGCACGGCGCGGTCGCGCACGCCGACGACGCGGAGGGCGTAGACCACGTTCTCGAAGATCGACTTCGGAAAGGGGTTGGATTTCTGGAAGACCATGCCCACGCGCCGGCGCAGGGAGATGACCTCGAGGCCGGGATCGTAGATCGAGCGGCCGTTGATGGTGATGTCACCCTCGTGGCGGATGCCGTCGACGAGGTCGTTCATGCGGTTGAGGTTGCGCAGCAGCGTGGACTTGCCGCAACCGGACGGGCCGATGAAGGCGACGACCTGGCGCTCGGGGATGTCGAGGCTGATGGCGTCGAGCGCCTTCTTCTCGCCGTAGTAGAAGCCGAAGTCGCGGATGCTGATGTAATCCTTGCGGCCTTCGCGCTCAGCGGCGGGGCGGACCTTGATGCGGGAGGCGGAGGGAGGGTTCATGGTGACGGGCATGAGGCTTTTTCAGAAGGAGGCTCCCTTGAAACGGGCGCGGAGGCGGTTGCGGATCGTGATCGCGCCGAGGTTCAGGCACACGACCAGGATGATCAGCAGCAGCGTGGTGGCGAACACCATCGGGCGGGCCGCGTCGGAGTCCGGCGACTGGAAGCCCAGGTCATAGACATGGAAGCCGAGGTGCATGAACTTGCGGTCCATGTGCAGGAACGGGGCCGAGCCGTCGAGCGGCAGGGTCGGGGCGAGCTTGACCACGCCCACCAGCATCAGCGGGGCGACCTCCCCTGCCCCGCGCGCCATGGCGAGGATGACGCCCGTCAGGATGCCGGGGGCGGAGGCCGGCAGCAGGATGTCGCGGATGGTCTGCCACTTCGACGCCCCGGTGGCCAGGGACGCCTCGCGCATCCCGCGGGGGACGGCCGCCAAGGCTTCCTCGGTCGCGACGATGACGACCGGCAAGGTCATCAGGGCGAGCGTCAGCGAGCACCAGAGCAGGCCGCCGGTGCCGAAGACCGGCGTGTTGTTGTTGTACTTGAGCTGGTCGGAGAAGAAGAGCTGGTCGATCGAGCCGCCGAGGACGTACACGAAGAAACCCAGACCGAAGACCCCGAAGACGATCGAGGGCACGCCGGCGAGGTTGTTGACGCTGATGCGCACGACGCGGAGCAAGGCGCCCTGCTTGGCGTATTCGCGGAGGTAGATGGCGGTGATGACGCCGAAGGGCGTGACCAGGAGGCTCATGAACACCGTCATGACCAGCGTGCCGAAGATGGCCGGCATCAGGCCGCCTTCGGTGTTGGCCTCGCGCGGCTCGTCGAAGACGAACTCTCCCAGCCGGGAGACGAAGAGCTTGACGCGCCCCCAGGTGTCGAGGCGGTTGGGGAACCATCCCCGGATGACCTGCGTGAGCGGGACCACGACCTCGCGGCCCGCGGCGTCCGACGAGACCAGCGAGGCCACCGCGCCTTGATCGACGACCGTCTTGGCCTCGGCCTGCAGGAGGGCGAAGCGACGCTCCAGCGCGGCGATCTCGCCTTGATGCAGGACGATGTCCGGGGCGAGCCTGAGGTCCTCGGCGCGACGCAGGGAGACGCGCGCCTGATCCATCTCGGCGTTGACGTCCCCGATGCGGTGGCGAGTGATCTCGACCAGTTTCTCGCGGATGGCCGTGGCCGCGGCGACTTCCGCCTGGAAGGCCGCCTCGAAGGCCGGGTCGGCGACCGGAATGACCTGGCCGTCGGACTTCCGCAAGGACCGCGGACGGACGAAGGCCGGGCCGTTCTCGACGCGCTCCAGGCCGAGGATATCAGCGGGGAAAGTCTCCGCTTTCACCTTGGTCTCGTCGACCCATAGGTAGGAGTTGCCGTTCAGTTCGCGGAGGCCGACCTGGTACTGCCGCTCGTAACGCGGATCGGCGGCGGACGAGCCCGGGCGGACGCGCCGCTGCGCAAGCTGGCCGATGAGCGTCCGTCCGTCGTCGAGCTGCGCCACCGGCACGGGCGGGGCCCAGAAGACGGAGGCGCCGTTGAGGACCACCAGGGTAAGCAGTCCGACGACCATGCCGAGGCCGACGATCAGGCCGAGGCCGGAGAACCAGACCCAGGCTTCGCCGCGGGGCGTGCTGCTATCGGAATCAGGAGAGGCCATGGATCAGACGACTTTGTAGCGCTCACGCAGACGCTGGCGGA
This sequence comes from Verrucomicrobiota bacterium, assembly GCA_039796215.1. Lineage (GTDB taxonomy): Bacteria > Verrucomicrobiota > Verrucomicrobiia > Opitutales > UBA953 > UBA953. Next base: position 5,843 of record JBDKKH010000196.1, on the reverse strand, counting down.
GGATCTCCGCCAGGGTGTTGATGAGGAAGGTGAGCAGGAAGAGGCAGCACGCGCCCAGGAAAAGCGCGCGATAGTGGGTATGGCCGGAGGCGGCCTCCGGCAGCTCGACGGCGATGTTCGCGGAAAGCGTGCGCATGCCGCTGAAAGGATTGGTGTCCATCACCGCCGTATTTCCGGTGGCCATCACCACGATCATCGTCTCGCCGATGGCTCGGCCGAAACCGATCATCACGCCCGAGACGATGCCCGAGACGGCCGTCGGCACGACGACGCTCCAGACAGTCTGCCAGCGGCTGGCCCCCAGGGCGAGCGAGCCGGAGATGAGCGAGTTCGGGACGTTGGAAAGCGCATCCTCCGCGATCGTGAAGACGATCGGGATGACCGCGAAACCCATGACGAAGCCGACGACCAGGGAATTGCGCGAGTCGTAGGAGGCTCCCGTGGTCTGGCGCCACCATTCGCGGAAGTCCGCGATGGGCAGGCCGGACGCGGAGTCCTTCACGGTGAAGAAAGCCGCCTCGACGGTCGGGCCGGCCGACCATGCACCCCAGACGCAGAGGGCCAGGAACGGCAGCAGCCAGAGGAACTCCATGCCCGGAGCCACCTGACGGCGGAACCGCTGCGGCAACGAAGACCAGAGGATGCCGGCGAAGATCGCCGCGGGCGCCAGGACCCCGATGGCGCAGAAGATCGAGATGAGGCGCGGATCGACAAGGGGCGCAAGCCAGAGACCCGCCAGGAAGCCCAGCACGACAGAAGGAAGCGAGGCCATCACCTCCATCACCGGCTTGACGATCTGGCGGTACTCCGGACGGAGGAACTGGGAGACGTAGACCGCCGCGGTGAGGGCGATCGGCAAGGCGAAGAGCAACGCGTAGAAGGTGCCCTTGACGGTGCCGTAGAAAAGCGGGACCAGGGAATACTTCGCCTCGAACTCGTCGGAACCCGCGCTCGACTGCCAGGCATAAGCGGGCGCCGAGGCGCCTTCGTACCAGATCTTGCCGAAGAAGGCGCCCCAGGAGGATTCAGGGTGATGATCGACGATGCTCCAGCGGCGCAGCTTGCCGTCGGCGCAGAGCACGGTGAAGCGGTCGTAATTGGACCCGAACGCGACCTGCCGGAGCTTCCCGGCGGGAGCGTCGCCTTCCCAGCGGAGCGATCCCGTGGTCATGTTGCGCAGCTGCAGCTTGCCGCCGGCCGAGGTGAGATAGCACTTATTGCTCTCGGCGGCGTAGACTCCTTCGCCGGCGGCGGCCAGGGATTCGACGTCATGGATCTTGCCCCAGCGCCGCAGGCTCAGGCCATCGGCCTGCTTCTGCGGGTACATGGACCACACCTGCTGGGCGCCGGCGCGGTCGACCACCACCACGGAGACGTTGCCGAAGATCAGCCCGGCGGCCGCGATGGACGGATCCGCGCCCTCCTTGAAAGGCGTGAAAGACTGCAGGAAGGTGAAGCGAGTCCCGTCATCGGCGTAAGCCCGGACCTCGCCGGAGCGACCGATGACGAGCATCGCCTCGGCGGTGGAGGGCAGCAGCACCTGGTCGACCGAGGCCGCGTCGGCGGCCACGACGAAGGGCTCGCTGGCGACGACCTTGCCCTTGCCGCCGAGCCCCTTGCGTTCCGTCAGGCGGACGGCGGTGAGCAGCGGCTTGCCGTCGGCCTCCTGGCGGACGAGCATCAGGCGGGAAAGCGGGCCCTTGGCGTTCCAGACGTCGACGCAAGGCAAGCCGGGCCGGCCGATGGCCACGGGCGGGAGCGCGGTGACGACGGGCTCGACGGCGCGCTTGCCGGCGGCATCGAACGTCGATCGGTAGACGACACGCACCTCCTGGACGGAGCCGTCAGCAAGACCAAGGAAAACGAGGCCGGTCCGGGGGTAGGCGCGGACGGCCGAGACGCGGACACCGTTCAGGGACGGAGACCACTCGAGGAGCTTGGCGCCGTCGCGGGCGCGCTGGAAGACGATCCTGCCGTCGTTCAAGACGACATAAGGGAAGTCGCCGTATTCGTCCTCGCCGAAAGCGACGGACTCCGCCGGCACCTCGAGCGCGGCGACGGACTCGACCTTGGCACCCACGAAAAGCGGGAAGACCTGGAAGATCAGGAAGGCCAGCATGCCGAGCACCGCGAGAACCACGCCGATGCCGCCGAAACGGATCAGCCGACCCATCCAACGGTCGACCCGCAGCGTCCACGGACTCACCGTGAAACGGGCTTCGTCGGGGGCGGCGGCTTTTTTGTCGGAAGTTTCCATCGGGTGACGGTCAGGTGTCTCGGGTCCGGATAACAAGGAAGGCGGGGAGACCCCGCCTGGGAGGACCCGAGATCACACCGCCGCGCTTTGCAGGCCGACCCCGGAGGGCGTGGCGGCGGCGGTGTGATTTCGAGACCAAGCTTATTCGGCGCTGTAGTATTTCAGCGAGGCGCGGCCTTCGTCGGCGACGTCGGCCGGGAGCGGGAAGTAGCCGTCCTTGATCACGATCTCCTGGCCCTGCTTCGAGAGCACGAAGGTGATGAACTCGCTGGTGAGCTTGTCCATCGGACGGGACGGGGCCTTGTTGACGTAGACGTAGAGGTAACGGGCCAGCGGGTAGGTCCCGTTCAGGCAGTTTTCGTAGCTGGCTTCGACGAGCGGCGAAGAATCATTGGCCGAGAGGGCGAGCGCCTTCACGCCGGAGGTGGCATAACCGATGCCGGAGTAACCGATGGCGCCGAGGTCGGCGGCGATGCCCTGGACGACCGAAGACGACCCGGGCTGCTCCTTGACGGTGTCCTTGAAGTCGCCGTTCTTGAGGGCGACTTCCTTGAAGTAACCGTAGGTGCCGGAAGCGGAGTTACGACCGAAGGAGGAGATCGTCTTGCCCGCGAGGGAGCCGGTGACCTTGAGGTCGCCCCAGGTCACGACATCCTGACCGCCGCGCTTGCGGGTGGAGGCGAAGATGCCGTCGACCTGCGTGAGCGAGAGACCCTTGATCGGGTTGTCCTTGTGGACGAAGACAGCGAGGGCGTCGATGGCGACGGGAATCCGGGTCGGCTTGTGGCCGAACTTGGCGGCGAAGGCGCTGATCTCAGTGCTCTTCATCTCGCGGCTCATCGGGCCGATCTGGGCGACACCGGAAGCGAGGGCGACGGGAGCGGTGCCCGAGCCCTTGCCCTCGACTTGGATCTTCACGTTGGGATACTGGGCCTTGAAGCCTTCGCTCCAGAAGGTCATCAGGTTGTTGAGGGTGTCGGAGCCGACCGAGTTCAGGTTGCCCGAGACGCCGGAAGCGACGGCGTAAGCCGGGAGCTTCGGATCGACGGTGACCGCGTCGGCGGCCTGCACGGTGACGGCGGTCGCCGTGAGGGCGAGCAACGCGAGGGACTTGAGGGAGGTATGCATGTGGTTGGAAAGCACAGGCATCATCCCATGGGATTGTTACGAACCCGTGACGGAAGGGTGTTTCTTGGGCAATAGCCCCACCCCCTCCGACCTGCCTAATTCGGCTAAAAAAGGCCTTAATCGAGATAAGCCGTCAAAATCCTGCCCGCCAAGGCCTCCGCCTCGGTCAAAGGCAGGCCGCCTTTGACGCCGGGACGTTTGTGCCCTGTCCTCGTCAGCCAGGCGTCTCGCAGGATCACCGAGCAATCGCGCAGCTGCGCCAGCTTCGGTCCGGTCGCGAAAGCGGTCTCCGACTTCCATCGCATCATCGGCGCGAGCGAACGCCACACCGCCTGGGCGATGAAGAGATGACCCTGTTCGCCGGGATGAAGATTGTCCTTCGCATAGACGAACGTCGGGTCGGCCTGCTTCGCCGCCGCGACCGCTTGGTGCAACGCGTGATGGATGTCGATCACCTGCCAGCCGGAGGCGCGCTGCGCCACGAGCCATGCGCCATAGGCCTCCATCACGCCGTCGTAATTGATCGCGTCCTTCGCCCGGCTGTCCGGCGCGTAAAGCGGCGGCGTCACCAGCACGACCTGCGCGCCCGCGCGGACGCAGGCGAGGCGAAGACGGATGATACCGTCCTGGAACGCGAGCTGACGTCGCGGATCAAGCGGCTGGTAGATGGCGTCGTTGATCCCATAGCAGGCGATCACCAGCGTCGGCTTGAAATCGGCGAGCACCCGGCCGAGGCGCTCGTGCACGTCCGGACGAGGGAAAGCGCCGCCGGCGTGCCCAGGCTCGGAGAGCCCCGAGGCCGTCTCGCTCGAGAGGGACATGTTGACGATGGTCGCCCGGGAAAGGCCTTTCTGCGCGCGGATGGCCGACTCGACGTAAACCGACCAGTTGCCGCCATACGTGATGCTGTCGCCGAGGAAGAGGATGCGCGGCTCAAGCTTGTCCGCGGAAGCGCGTGCGGCGAAGAGGACCAGGAAGACTAACAACAGGCGTGGCATACCCCTCACTCTGGGGTTTCCGCCCGGCGGATAAAAGCGGATTAAGGGATGACTTATTAACGGAGCGGCTACTTCCGCCTTCTCCCCGGGGGCGGACGGGCTAACGTCCGGTGGTCTGAACCCGCCCATCCACATCAAGGGAGCCCGCACCCACAACCTCAAGGACGTGGAGCTCACCCTGCCTCGCTACCAGCTGACCGTCATCACCGGGGTCAGCGGCTCGGGCAAGTCCTCCCTGGCCTTCGACACCCTGCACGCCGAGGGCAGCCGCCAATACCTCGAATCCCTTTCCGCCAAGGCCCGCGGGATGCTGGACGCCGCCCCGCGGCCCGACGTGGACTTCATCCGAGGGCTTTCGCCGGTCATCGCCATCGCCCAGCGCACGGGGGGCAACACCAACCCCCGCTCGACGGTCGCCACCCTGACCGAGATCGCCGACCATGCCCGGCCGCTCTGGATCATCGCCGGCGACCGAAACTGCCTCAAAGACGGACACCCCGTACGACGGCGTTCATTGGACGACAACCTCCGCGCCCTCGAATCCATCCCCGCCGGCACGCGGCTGATGGTCTTGGCTCCGGTCGCCAAGGACCGCCCTTCCATCCTCCTCGAAGCGGCGGCCGACCTCGGCCGACGCGGCTTCTCGCGCGTCCGCGTCGACGGAGCGGTCGCCACCCTCGAAGAAGCCGCCGGGCTGCTGGCCGGCCGTGAGCCGAAGCAGCTCGACGTCGTGGTCGACCGCATCGTCGCCGGCCCCGACCAGCGCAGCCGCCTGGCGGATTCGCTCGAACTCGCCTTCCGCGAAGGCCGCCACCGCGCGAGCGTGCTCGCCGAAAAAGACGGACGCTGGGAAGAACACGTGCTCTCGCTCCATCTCGCCTGCGAGCATTGCGGCGAGACCTACGAGCCCATCAGCCCGCGCGCGCTCTCGCACAACCATCCGGAAGGCGCCTGCCCCGACTGCGGGGGGCTCGGCCGCCAGATGCGCTTCCAGGAAAGCCTCTCCATCCGAGATGAATCGCTCTCGCTCCACGACGGCGTCGTGAAGCCGTGGAAATGCGCCACGCGCAAGACCCTCATCCGCCGCAATGCGATCACCCGGGCGCTCGCCGAGCAGGTGCCGTTCGACCTCAAGACGCCTTGGCGCGAGCTCCCCAAGGCCGTCCGCGACCTGCTCCTGCACGGCGACCCGAAGCGGAAATTCCTGCTGCCGCCGCCCAAGGGGCGCAAGCCCGTCGAGACCGTCTGGACGGGGATGTTCGCCGAGCTCGAACACGCCTATCGCACCACCACCGGCGAATCTCTGCGCCAGCGCCTGCTGCAGTTCCAGGCCGGCTCGGTCTGCGCCGGCTGCCAAGGCCGCCGGCTCTCGCCCGCCGCCCTGTCCTTGCGCCTCAGCGGCAAGACCATGGCGGAGTTCCTGGCGATGACCATCCCGGCCGCGCTGGCATTCACCAAGC
>JBDKKH010000195.1:0-3662 GCA_039796215.1 Verrucomicrobiota bacterium | reverse complement strand
AGAAGGGGTTGGCCGGCCTCTCGGGCGGACTCAGGGCTTCGGCCCGCTAATTGGGGTGGGCAGGGCCGGGCCGGGGGCGTTTACTCTCCTCCATGCGCACCCCCGCACTCCTGGCCGCCTGTCTGATGGTCTCGTCGCTCCCCGCCGCTCCTCAGAAGGTGGAGATGGCCGGCTACCTCTTGGTGCCGACCGAACGGGTCCCCGAGACCTTTGACGCCGGCTTCTCGATCTACGCCGCGGCCTGGCCGTTGTTGAGCCAGTATCCGGGGCATCGCTTCCAGACCGGGCTCTTCGGCACCTGGATGCATCCGCAGTATCCCGCGGGCGCCAAACCCAAGGGGCTTTACAATGACATCGAGGGCGGGCTTGGCTGGTGGCGCGACACCCGTTTCCCCACCGAGACGCCGAAGTTCATCATGGGCGGTGTCGGCGTCAATTTCCACGATATCGCCAACGGTCCGGCCTACGGTCGCGGGAGCTGGGAGGATCCTCGCGGGCTCTACGGCGTCGCCCAGCTGACGCCTTGGCTGCTCTTCCCGCTCGACGGGTTGAATCTCAAGCAAGGCGTCAACGGCGAGCTCTTCGGCTACGGTTATCTTCCGATGCCGTTCGCCCAGGCTAAGGCGAAGACCGAGGGCAAGGATGTCCCGACGGGCGACAACTGCTGGACGCTCTTCCTGAGTTCCGCGAACTTCAAGGGGCCGGTCTGCTTCTTCACGCCGAATTTCTGGTCGCGCGCGGCGGTCCGCGATCCGGCCTACGCGGGTCAGATGCTGGATTCGCGCGGCTCGGACCCTAACAAGCATTTTCAGATGGAGACGCAGTATGTGCCGGCCGCGCAGGGCGACGACGGCAAGGGTTCGACCTACGCGCGGGTGGCCCCGACGTCTTTTCCAGTCGGCGCCGATGGCACGACGGTCGTCCTGCATCGACTGACGAGCTATGGCCGTAGCGCGCTCTACGACGGGGTGAAGGCTTGGTTCGAGGGCGGTCCGGCGGTGTCCGGCGCCATCAATCCCGCCGGGGCCTTGGTCCAGAGTTTCCGCAAGGACGGCGGCGGCTCGACCTGGAGCATCTACCCACAAGGGACGAAGCGCGAGGCGAAGCCCGGCCTGGCTTGGAAGGCCTTCGCCACGCCCCACTCGCCCGATCCGCATACCTATGGTTACAAGTGGAACGCCGAGTTGGTGACCCGCACGCGTCCGGGCCTCGTGACCTTGCCGGAGTATTATCGCCTCGGTCCCGGCGGAAAGAACGGGCTGTGGACGGCCGTGACGTCGAAAGAGGTGCCGGTCGCCACCGGCCTCGCAGAACTGAGCTTCGATCGGCCCAAGGAGAAACCACAGCCGCCGCGTGAGACGCCTGCCGGCGAGAAGACGTCGTGGAAGGTTCCCGGGCCCAAGGCCGGGCCGTTCCAGGCTTTCCTCGGCGACGGCAGCGTCGTGACCTACTACTGGTATCGTTTCGCCGACCAGCCGGCCTTGCTCAACGCCGACCTGACGCCGGCCGAGCGCGAAGCCCTGCAGGCCAAGGTCGAGAAGCTGCATCGCTCCTGGACCAAGGACCGGGATTACCTCGCCCCGCCGACCGTCGGTCGGCTCGCCGAACTCGATCCGGCCCAGCTGGTCGTTCCGCCGCAGGGACTCGAAGTGGGCTATGTCCCGATCGCCACCCGCCAGGAGCTGGTCCCGGCCTCGTCGAAGTAGGCGGCCCGCTCAGCGGCGGTCGAGGTCCTTGGTCTCGATCGGCTCGACGTGACCGAGATGCTCCGGGTCTTTCGAACCCGTGAGCACCTTGATCAGGCACCAGACGAAGAGTCCGGTCACGGCGCCCACCGAGATGAGCATGAAGAGAAGTCCGGCGGTGGTCATGGTCGTGAGGGAGTAGGTTCAGCGTCCCGCCCAGCGACGGCCGGCGCGATGGATCAGCAGCGCCGAGAATCCGGCGAAAAGCAGGAGGCAGAGGGCCGTCAGGCGGGCGACGCCGCTGGCCGGGTGGCCCGGCCCGCCGACCAGGTCGAGGATCGGGTCGGTCGGCGTGAAGGCCGCGGCGGTGAAGGAGAGATTCCATCCCGCCACGTTCTTCAGCACGAACATCAGGAAGATCGCGGTGAGGAACGCCGGCGAGACCCAGCGCAGGACGAACTTGAAGATCCGCGGGATCCGCATCTCCGCTCCGCGGTGCGCCTCGGTCCAGCCACGCTCGGTGCCGAAGACGAAGTTGAAGACGTAGATCAGGACGGTGCCTTGCAGGAAGATGCCGATGTCGCCGATCCAGAAGTCGACGGTCGACAGGGCCTTGAGGCCTTCGCTGAACCAGACCACCAGCGTGCAGCCGACCGCGGTGATGAGGCCGAGCAGCGTGACCGAGCCGCGGCGGTCGAGCCCGAGGCCTTCCTCGAGGAACGCGATGCCGGGCTGCAGCATGGAAAGCGAGGAGGTGATGGCCGCGATGAAGAGCAGGGTGAAGAAAAGGCCGCCGAAGAGGTGTCCGTAGGGCATCCCGGCGAAGACCTGCGGAAGCACGTTGAAGCCGAGGGCGAAGGTGCCGCCGGCCACGGCGGAGGCGCCTAGGAAGGCGAACGCCGCGGGCACGGTGATCAGGCCGCCTAGGCCGACCTCGCAGAATTCGTTGGCGGCCGTGGCGGTCAGGCCGCTCAGGACCACGTCGTCGTTCTTCTTGAGATAGCTGGCGTAGGTGATGATCACGCCGAAACCGACCGAGAGGGTGAAGAAGACCTGCGAGGCGGCCTTGAGCCAGACGGCGGGATTGGAGAGCCCTTGGGCGATGTCGTGCGGGTTCCACATGTAGCCGAGGCCGTTCCAGACGCTGAGCTCGGGCTTGGCCGGGTCAGGGGTGCCGAGGGTCAGCACGCGCACGAGCAGGGCGAGGGCGATGACGATGAGGAGGGGCATGCCCCAGTTGCAGATGAACTCGATGCCCTTGGAGAGGCCGCGGTAGATGATGACGAAGTTGAGGATGAAGACGCCGACGAAGAACAGGAAGGGTCCGCTGAAACCGAGGATCGCGCCGTCCGCCGACTGGCCGGTGAAGGCGCCGAAGAAGCGGGCGTAAGACGACGCATCCTTGCCCAGGTCGAGGCCGCCGCTGAAGCTATGCCAGGCGTAACCAAGGCACCACGATTCGATCACGACGTAGTAGAAATAGACGCCGACCGGGATGATGAAGCCGAGCAGGCCGACGTATTTCCCCCAAGGCTTCCGGATGATGACGTGGAAGATGCCCGGCGACGAATTGTACCCTTGGCTGCCCCCGAAGCGTCCGAGGGTCCACTCGACCCAGCAAATGGGGAGTCCGACGACCAGGAGCGAGACGAAGTAGGCGATGAGGAAGGCGCCGCCGCCGGTCTCCTTGTCGGCGACCAAGCCCGGGAAGCGGAGGAAGTTACCGAGGCCGACGGCGCTGCCGGCGACGGCCATGATCACGCCTAGTTTGGAACTCCAGCCGTCGGATTGTTTCGTCGTCATCGGTAGGGGATGTCGGGTTTTCTAGGGCGGGGGAGGGGAAGTGCAATCGTTCAGAAGGAGGTAACGCGAGAGGGGTGTGGCATTTCACCCTCGTTTCAGGTGGCGGGTGGCGGCTCCGGGTGGCAGGTGGCGGGAGGAATTAAGTTGGTTTCTGTACGTTGCTTTTACCGTGAC
>JBDKKH010000194.1:0-7739 GCA_039796215.1 Verrucomicrobiota bacterium | reverse complement strand
CGAAGGAATGATCAACCCATCAAGGAGGCGTCGATGGTCTGGTTGCCGTGCACGGCCTTGACGTCATCGAGCGCCTCCAAGGCGTCGATCAGCTCGAGGACCTGCTTGGCGACGGCGGCGTCGCCGACGGGCACGGGCACGCTCGAGACGTAGGCCAGTTCGGCGGACTCGGGCTTGATCGACTTTTCCTGCAAGGCCTTGGAGATGGCGTCGAAAGCGGCGACCGGAGACAGGACCTCGAAGTGGTCGCCGTTGTTCACGACGTCTTCCGCGCCGGCCTCGAGCACCAGCTCCATGAGCGCGTCTTCGCCGATCTGCGAGGCGCCGATGAGGAACTGTCCTTTCTTGAGGAAGCTATGCGAGACGGCGCCCGTCTGGGCCATGTTGCCGCCGTTGTCGTTGAAGGCCTGGCGGACCTCGGCGGCCGCGCGGTTCTTGTTGTCGGTGGTGACCTCGACGATGAGGCCGACCCCGCCGGGAGCGTAGCCTTCGTAGACGATCTCTTCGTAGACCACGCCCGGAATCTCGCCGGTGCCCTTCTGGACGGCGCGCTTGATGTTGTCCGAGGGCATGTTGGCCGAACGGGCCTTTTCCATCAGCGTGCGCAGGCGGGCGTTGGACTCGGGGCTCCCGCCGCCGGCGCGCGCGGCGAGGGTGATTTCCTTGGCGAGCACGGAGAAGATCTTGCCGCGCTTGGCGTCGATGACGGCCTTATGCCGCTTGGTCGTGTGCCATTTGCTATGACCAGACATGGGGGGATGGAGGGTTGAAAATCAGCCTTTGGCCTTCTTGGGGGACGGGACGATCACCTCGATTTCGGGTTCATCCTTGGTAAGCAAGGTCTGCAAGATGGTCAATAGGTTCTGCACCGTCATGTAAAGGGTCAGCGCCGCGGGCATGGCGTAGCAGATGACGGGGAAAAGCAGCGTCATCATCAGGAAGATGGTCTTCTGCGAGCTGTCCGCCGAGGGCTGCGGGGTCATGCGCATCGACTGCCACATGGAGAGGCCCATCAGGATGGGCAGCAGGTTGACGGGGAAGCCGCCGACGGTGAAGACGGTGTCGGGCGCCGAGAGGTCGTTGATCCAGAGGAAGGAATGCAGGCGGAGCTCGACGGTGGTCTGGAACGCCGTGTACAGACCGAAGAAGATCGGCATCTGGATGAGGATCGGGAGGCAGCCGGCGAAGGGGTTGATCTTATTGTCGGTGTAGAGCTTCATGAGCTCCTTCTGCAGCCTCTCCGGATTGTCCTTATGCTTCTCGCGGATATCCTGCATGGGTTTGGCGAACTTCTGCATCTTCTTCGCCGCCTTCATCTGGATGGAGGTCAGCGGCCAGGTGATGACCTTGATCAGGCAGGTCAGCAGCACGATGGCCCAGCCCCAGGACCAGGCGCCGCTCCAGGCGAGCAGCCAATGCACGCCGCCGAGGATGGCGAGCAGCAGTTTGCAGACGGCCCCGAACGAAATGAAGCCGAGCAGCTTCGAGAACTGGAGCACGGCGACCTGGCCGTCCGGCAGGGCGGCGACGCGGGCATACTCCTTCGGGCCGACGAAGAACTCGCCGGCGAGCGTGCGGGAAAGATCCGCGGCCGGCACCGGCTCCCAGGAGGCGAAGGCCTGCAGGCCGCGCTTGCCGTCGGCCTGCGGGACAGGCAGGACCAGGACTTCCGTACGGGCGCCGCGCGCCGCCGCATCGGCAGGGTGGACGATGGAAGCGAAGAACTGGTTGCCCGAAGCGACCCACAGCAGGGGCTTGGCGACCGAAGCGACGGCATGGTCCGCCTGCGCCTTGTGCGCGCCGAGGCCGAAGAAGCCGCTGGAGTCGGTGAACACATCGAGGCCGACGCGCGTGAGATCCTCGCCGTCGTAAGCGAGCACCGAGAGGAACTGGTTGGCCGTGTCGCCTTCGGTGGGCTGCCAGCTGCCGGTCGAGACCCAGACGGTGGCGGCGGGCTTGCCGGCGGGCGGGACCAGCCTGGTGACGAAGCTCAGCGCGTAAGGCTCAGGGCTGACGCCGTCCTTGGCCGCGCCAAAGGCGAACGTGCGCTCGATGCGGGTACCATCGGCGAGGCCGCCTATCAGGACCAGCGAGCCGGGCGCGGAGCCAGGCTGGACGACGAACTCCGAGAGCACCGACTCAAGCTTGCCGGTGAGGGGATTCTTGACCGCAAGGGTCAGCGCCGCTTCGTCGTTGCCCGCGTTGAAGGTGACGATGCGCTGCTTGGAGACATCGGCGAATTCCTTCTTGAGCTCGACCTGGGCGATGGCGCCGCCCCGGCTGGTGAGGGTGACCTTGAGATGATCGTTCTCCAGGAAGTAGCGACGGGCGTCGCCCGGAGCGACCGGCTTGGCCGACTGAGCCGAGGGCGCCAACGTCGTCGGCGCCTTCGCGGCAAGGACCGGCGGAGTCGGCGTCGCCGACGTCGTGACGGCCGTCGGAGCCGCGGCGGCCGGGGCTTGCGCCGGCTTGGTGAGGAAGAAAACGGCGAAGGCCCCGACGATGCAGGCCATACCGAGGAGGAAGTTCTTGCGATCCATGGAAAGAGTGAGGTTGGGCGTAGGCAACAGACCGCCTCGGTGCAAGGCACAAGGCGACCAGCCTGCCTAAACGGCTGGTTTTAACGCCGGACAACCACCCTTCCCGGCCCGGTCACGAGCCCGGCTTGGTCGCAGGCAGACGGGCGAGCTCCGCAGGAACCGCGTCCGCCGCGTAAGTCGGGAAATTAAGTTCCAGCAAGGCCACGAAGGGCACGCTGAACTTGGTCTGGCCGGCCGAGCGATCGACCAGCGAGGCCACCGCCACGGGCGTGGCGCCGGCGGCCTGCAGAAGGTCGAGGCATTCCTGGGCGCGACCGCCGCGGGTGACCACATCCTCGGCCACGAGGACCCTTTCGCCCGGGCGGAAGGTGAAATTCCGGCGGAGGACCAGCTTGTCGTTCTCCTTCTCCGCGAAGACGAACCGCACGCCCAGCTGACGGGCGATCTCCTGGCCGACCACGAGCCCGCCCATCGCCGGAGCCAGCACGGTGTCGCAGGGGCAGGCGGCGAGCTTCGGACGAAGCAGCTCGATCAGACGGGTGACCTTGTCCAGGTGCTGGCACACTTGGGCGCACTGGAAGAAGTGCCCGCTGTGAAGGCCGGAACGCAAGACGAAGTGACCCGTCAGCAGCGCCTTGGAGTCACGGAAAATCTGGAGGACTTCGTCTTGGGTCGAACTCATGCTGACCTTGGTATAAGGCGAAAAACCCGGGGCGGGCGAGGCGATACCTTCGGTCCGGACGCAAAAGGTTCGCCCTGCCCTCCGCGGACCTTAAGAAAAAGGGTGACCCCATGAAACCGACCAGCGCCCCCCTGCCCGCGGAGCAAGCCACGGCGTGGATCATCGCCATCGCGGGGCTGGGGATGGTCGCCCCGTTCATGGCGTGGGGCCTGATGGACGACGCATCCGGCCATGCCGAAAAGACGGCCGACCTGCGGGGCATGGCCTGGATCCCCGGCGGCGAATACGCCATGGGCGACGCGCAAGCCGACGAAAGACATACGGAGGAAGCGCCCGGCCACCGCGTCGTCGTCAAAGGATTCTGGATGGACGTGACCGAGGTCACGAACGCCCAGTTCGCGGAGTTCGTGAAAGCCACCGGGTACGTGACCGAGGCCGAGACCGACATCGACCCGCGCGCCTTTCCGAACGCTCCTGCGGAATACCTCAAGGGAGGAGCCCTGCTCTTCAAGAAGGTCCCCGGCGTGAATCCTCGTCAATGCGGAGTCGGCGACCTGCCCTGGTGGAAGTTCACCGCCGGCGCCCAGTGGCGCCAACCGGGAGGCCCCGGCTCGACGAGCGAGGCGCGCCCGGACCATCCCGTGGTCTGCCTGACCTACAAAGACATGCAGGCCTTCGCCCTCTGGGCCGGCAAGCGCCTGCCGACCGAAGCGGAGTGGGAGTTCGCCGCCCGGGGCGGCCTGGAGGGCAAACCCTACGCGTGGGGCGAACAGGAACGACCGGAAGGCCGGATCATGTGCAATCATTGGCAGGGAAAGTTCCCATCCTTGGACACGGGCGCGGATGGCTTCACCGGCATCGCCCCCGTGAAATCCTACCCCCCTAACGGTTACGGACTTTACGATGTCGCCGGCAACGTCTGGGAGATGTGCGAAGACTGGTATGGGCCGGAATACTACAAAGTCTCGCCCAAGGAAGGCCCGGTCGGACCGGCTGTCGGTCATGACCCCGGCCGGACCGGCTACGGCCAGCATGTCATCCGCGGCGGCTCGTGGCTCTGCGACGAAGGCTACTGCTTCCGCTATCGCACGACTTCCCGCCAGGGCGTCGACGCCCTGACGTCGACCAACCACGTGGGCTTCCGCTGCGTCGCCGACGCGCCCGCGCCCGCCAAGAAGTAAGCGACGACGTTTACTTCTGCTCCTGGTAATCGAGGTCCTTGCCGTAAGTCTCCTCCATCTTCCAGAGCGCGAGGAAAGCGGAACCGAAACAGATCACGGCCAGCACGCCGGCGGCCTGCGGGGCGCTGAGCCAAGGGGCGTCCTTGGTGCCCGTCAGCCAGGTGAAGCCGAGGGTGAGCAGCACGAGCGAACCACGCGCGAAATTAGGCACCGTGGTCGCGACCGTGGCGCGCAGGTTGGTGCCGAACTGTTCGGCGGCGATGGTGACGAAGATCGCCCAATAACCCATGCCAAGGCCGAGCAGGAAGATCAGGCCGTAGAAGCTCGTCGCGGTCCAGCCCGTCGTGCCCATCAGGTAGACGCCGACGCAGACGGCGCTGAACAGCAGGAAAGCGAAGACGGTCTTGCGGCGGGACTTGATCAGCTGGCTGCCGAAGCCGCTGCCGAAATCGCCGAAGGTGAGGCCGAGATAGAACAGCGCCACCGCACGGCTGGAGAGGATCGCCCCCTCGACGCCCATGGCCGGCGCGAAGTGCGAACCGGCCCGCTGGACGAGGATGCCGATCATGAACCAGGTCGGAAGTCCGATGAGGATGCAACGGGCGTAACGCGCGAAACGATCCCGACTGGTGAAGAGCGCGAAGAAATTTCCGCGCGCCACGGCGCCGGACGACTCGACGGACTTGGCGTGATGGAACATGCCGGATTCGCGCACGCCGACGCGCATCGCAAGCAGGGCGAGGCCCAGGCCGCCGCCGATGAAGAAGTTCGTCCGCCAGGTGACCACTTCAGCCATGAGCCCGGCGACCACCGCGCCGAAGACGCCGACGGTCGCCACGAGCGCCGTGCCGTAGCCGCGACGTTCCTTGGACAGCGACTCAGACACCAGCGCGATGCAGCCTCCGAGTTCGCCGGCCAGGCCGATGCCCGCGATGAAACGCCAGGCGGCATAGGACTCGAAGCTCTGGGCGAAGCCGTTGGCGATGTTAGCCAAGGAATACAGGAGAATGGAGCCGAACAAGGTGGTCAGGCGTCCCATCTTGTCACCGAGGATGCCGAAGAAGATGCCGCCGAGGAGCATGCCCGCCATCTGCCAGGACATCAGGTCGTGATACCACTGTCCGCCCTTGATCAGATGCTCCAGTCCGAGGTCACGGAGACTCTGCTCCCGCACGGTCATGAAGAGCGTGAGGTCGTAGATGTCGACGAAGTAGCCAAGGGCGCCGACGATGACGGCCGGATGCAGCAGATCCTTCCAGAGGGGGCGCGGCTGGTCGAAAGAAGCGGGGTGGCTCATGGGAGGGGTCAGGCCTTCAGACCGTGCAGATTGGCCATGGAAATGCCAGACAACATTGCCCCGGTCACTCCCAGGAAGCCCTGGTCCGTGCCGATCAGGAAAAGGTTCTCCAGGTCGGTGCGGCCGTCGCGGCGCTTCTCGGTGGCGCCGTAGATGGCCCCGTTGAGGTGACCGGTGAACTTACGCACCGTCCGGGGCGTGAAGACGTCGGTCGACGTCAGGGCGGCGTCGTGGGCCGCGGCGGCGACCGGCGGCAGATGGGCGCGGGCCACGCGATTGAGGCGACCGCACCACTCCTGCTTGCGGGCCTGATACTCCGGCTCGGGCAACGCGCACCAGGCGTCGTGGTTCGCCAGGGCGGTGACGCGGAGCCAGCCTTCGTCCAATGTCCTGCCCTCCCCGTACTGATAGTTGTTCGGGATGCAGATCACCCCGGAGCGGGGATCCACCAGCTCCGTCGGCGAGCGGTAGCTGAAACGCTCGTCGTCGCAGAAGAACACGATGGTGTCCTGCCACCCGAAACCGGCGAAGGCGGCGGGATCATAGGTCGCGATCGTCTCGGCATAACCGAGCCGTCCGATGGCCGCGGCGCCGGCGGCCGGGACGGCGTCGGAACGCAGGCGCAGGGTCTCGACCGCGCCGGCGGAGGAATACACCGCGGAGGCCGTCACCTCGGAACCGTCGTCGAGCGCGAGCGCGGCGACGCGGCCGGCACGCACCTCGAGGCGCTTCACTCCGCACTTCATGCGCCGCTCCACCCCATGTTCGCGGCATCGGTCGGTCAGCAGGCGGATGACCTGGCGGACGCCGACGAACGGGCGCGCGAACCCTTCGCGGAAAAGCGAGCGCCACATCACGGCGAACTGGGAGACCTCGATGTCATCCTCCAAGGCGCTGCCGTAGAAACAGGTCGGGAGCAGCAGCATGTCCCGCAGCAGCGGGTCGCCGAGGCGCTCGTCGAGCAGCGCGCGGGCCGAGCCGCCGTGGGCCTCGAGCGCGGCCTCGTCGAGCCCTGCGATCCAGGCGTCCAGCGCGACGAACCGGTCGACGGCACGGGGGAACTCGCGGGCGACGTCGGCCAGCAGGGCCTCGTAGTCGTTGTTCAGGCGGAGATTCCGGCCGGCCATCGTCACCCGGGAGCCGAGTTGCGGACAGAGGTCGA
This sequence comes from Verrucomicrobiota bacterium, assembly GCA_039796215.1. Classification (GTDB taxonomy): domain Bacteria; phylum Verrucomicrobiota; class Verrucomicrobiia; order Opitutales; family UBA953; genus UBA953. The sequence continues at coordinate 877 of JBDKKH010000194.1, read as the reverse complement.
GCTCCTCGCGGCGGATGCGGAGCTGGCGCATCAGCTTCACGAGCGGGGCGCCCTTGGCGCCCTCGGGCACCCAGTTGGTCAGGGCATGCAGGCCGACGTCATATCTGCGGGCGCCGCGCGCATAGAAAGAATTCAATCCGCCCGGGGCGTTGTGCCGCTCCAACACAAGCACCTTGCGGCCGAACATGCCGAGCCGGACCGCCGCGGCGAGACCCGACATGCCGGCCCCGATGATGACGGCGTCGTAATGGGCGGCGGGAGTGGACACGGGGCTAATGTCGCTGATGGTCGGGCGAGGTCAAGCGACGCCCTTCAAGGAGCGGTGATGCGGAGAAGTTCCTCGGTCGCCTGCAGCACCTGCCGGGGCGTCACCCGGCCCAGGGCTCGATCCATGCGCGCCAGGTAGTCGGCCCGAGGCTCGCCTTCGAACGAGGTGGTGTCGACCCGGACGACGCGATGGACGGCCCCCCACGGACGCGACCGGGCATAATCCGAAGGGCCGAAGACGCCGACGACCGGCGCGCCGACGGCGGCCGCGAGCTGCAGCACGGAGGAGTCCGCCCCCAGGAACACCCGCGCCTCCTTGATCAGGCGGGCGAGCTGCGCGAAGCGGAGACGGCCGCCGGTGGACATCGCCACCGGGCCGATGAGGCCGCAGAGGGCTTCCGCCATGATACGCTCCGAGCCGCCCGGGCCGGCGGAGATCACGATGCGCTCGACCGCGCCCGAGGCGACGAGCTCGCGCGCGACGGCCGCCCATTTGTCGATCTCGAGAATCCGCTCTGTCCGGGTCGCTCCGGGATGCAGCACCGCGTAACGACCGGCCTCCACCATCAGGCCGTGTTCCTGCATGCGCGAGGGCGCGAACCACATGGCG
>JBDKKH010000193.1:0-6047 GCA_039796215.1 Verrucomicrobiota bacterium | reverse complement strand
GTGCACGCGCTGGGTGTGGGAGATCGCCACCTCGTGAGAATAGTAGGGGTGGCCGTCGTCCTTGAGCAGCCTTGCTTCGCCCGACTTTCCGTCCGCGTCCAGGAACACTTTCAGTTCCACGGGGAAACGGAGCCCTCTGGGAGAGTAAAAGTTCGCTTCTTCGTTGAGACCGCAGAATTCGAGCCCGTCGACGACCACCGGCTGATGGTCGGCATGCAGGAAAGTGCATTGGGTGTCGGGCAAGGCGCGCAGGCCGAAGTAGCCGAGGACGGCGACGCCTGAGATGATCCCGACTTGGCGGAGCTTCGACATCAGCGGCGGGCTCCGGCGCCCCCTTCCAGCGCGAGCAGGCGGCGGGCGACGTCATCAGGGTCGAAGGAAGCCCCGTCGTTGCGATAAGCGATCCGTCCTTCCGGGGTGATCACGATCAGCGCGGCGTTATGCACGATGGTACCGTCATCGCGCAAGGTCTGGATGCCATAATGACGCATCAGGTCCTTGATCTGACCGGCGTCGCCGGTGAGGAAACGATGGCGGGCATGGTCGATGCCGTAACCGTCCGCATACGCACGCAGCCGGCCAGGGGTGTCGGTCTCGGGATCAAAGGTGATCGTCACCAGGCGGATGCCCGAAGCGGCGGGGTCCTTGGCGAGACGATCCCCGAGGGATTTCATGCAAGCGGTCGACGCCGGGCACATCCGGGCGACGCGACAGCTGGTGAAGATGAAATTCAGGGCGATCGCATGACCTAGGAAGTCCTTTTTCATCACAAGCCGGCCATCCTGATCCCAGAGGGCCATGTTCGGCATCAGCTCGTTCGGCATGCGCGTGACCACCCTGCCCTTGTCGACGGTCTCCCGGCGCAGGCTGTCGGTCACCTCCGCGACACGGCGCAACTCCTCGGGGTCGGCCGAGACGACCCGTTCGGCACGCATATCAGGACCTTGCTTGACCGCCTCATATCGGACCAGACGACCCGTCCAGCCCACCTGTCGGTCGCCCTCTAGGAACTGACGCGTCACGGGCTCGCCCGTCGACGGACGGACAAGGGCCACCCCCTCCGGAGAGACCGACATGACCACCCCGGACTCCGGCGCGGCGGACAACGCCGCCGCGAACAACACAGAGAGGGCGGCGATCAGGGCGGGCATGGCGTTCAAAGATGTTCTCCGGAAGGGCCGAGCATCAGCTCCATCATGCCATGGCGGACGCCACGGTAGGAGAGATGGAAGGCATCGGCGCCCGTCAAATCTGCGAGGACGCCCAAAGTAATCAAGGCGGCCGGCATGATATCGGCGCGCTCAGGAGGCACCCCGGGGATCCGGCGACGTCCCGCAAGGTCGAGTCCGCAGAGACGGTCCCTCAGTTCGCGTATGCGCAACATAGGTAACCTGCCGCCGACGGGTGCTTCGCCGATCGCTTCCAGGTAAGACGCCACGGTGGCGAAAGCGCCCCCTGCCCCGACGATCAGGAAGCTTTCCGCAGCCTTGGCAGGGACTACCGAAGAAAGCATGCCGAGGATATGCGTACGGATGGAGACTTGGTCCAATTCGTCGACCGGGCCGAGTCCGCCCCGAAGGAAACCGTGGGTCAGGCGCACCGAACCCAAGGGAAAGCTACGCGCCAGGACACAACGCTGCCCGCGAAGCGCCGATACTTCGAGGCTCCCGCCGCCCAGGTCGAAAGCCAGGATGTCGGCATAACCGGCGTAAGCGGGGTCGGTCCGCACGCCGGCGGCGGCCAGGCGCGCCTCGACTTCACCGGAGACGATCGTCAGCGGGACTCCCGTCGCGACGAGCACCTTCGAGCCGAAGTCGGCACGGTTGGCGCACTCCCTGACCGCGCTCGTGCCCAGCACGTTGAACCGGGTCGCCCCATGGGTCCGGGCGAAACCGAGCAGCCGGCCGATGGCGGCGACCGCCGCCGTCATGGATTCGGACGACAATGGATCGGACGGGTGCGAATCGGATTGCAGGCGCACGTCTTCGCTGGCCCTCGCCAGCTCTTGACGGCCGGCGGCCTCGACCACGGAGACTTTGATGGAATTCGACCCTACGTCGACGACGGCGATGACGGACATGTTCAGTAAAGGAGCTGGGCTTTCAGGCCGCCGAAGAGATGCATCCCATCCTGCGTCTCGAATTCGCGGGTGCGGGCGGCCAGGTAATACGAGAGCGACCAGATATCGTATTGGAAGGAGATTCCGACGGAGGTCTGCAAGACGATGGGTTCACGTGCCACCGAGCGGGAGTCCTTGAAGTTCGTGCCGTCCGTGGCGTAGTTGCGCGCCACCACCTCGACCTGGCTGTCGGCGAAAAGCCAGTAGGCCGGTCGAGACTTTTCGGGGTTCCGCAACGTTTCCGCCGGATCGTAAGACGTCGAGTGGCGGAGGTAGGTCTGCCCCCAGGAACGGCGCAGGCCGTCGCCCCAGCGCAATTGACCGCCGAGCAGGAACTGGGTGCGCATCGTGCCGAGCATCAGGCCCGAACGGGCGATGAAGTCCCAGCGGTCCGTCTCGGGTCCGTCCAGATCGAAACGTCGGCGGAGTTCCACGTCGATATTCGCCAGGATCTCGTCGGGCAGCTGCGTCCCCCAGCCTTCGGCTTGAGCCGTGCCGATGAGTTGGTGGAACTTGTTCTGCACGGTTTCACCTCCCGCGGAGGGGCCGATCACGCCGAGTTTGGCTTCGACGGCGAAAAAGACGTCGCGCCGGCCACCCCGGTCGAAGACCCGTCCGAAGCCGGCGCCGACATAAAGGGCGCCGGAATAAGGCAGGTCGGTGTAAGGCGGCAGGACCGAAGGAGGGTTGAGGGTGTCGTTCGGCGTGTTGATCTCCTGTGCGAAGGAGAAGAATACGTCGTCCCCCCGGTTGATGGCCACCTTCAGACCCTGCGTGTAATAGCGGTCCTTGTTTCCGGGCGCGAACTTGTCGTTCTCCTCGGTCACCGAGATCACCCAAGGCAGGGAATCTTCCGCATGGCCCCATGCCGGCACGAAGACGCCCAGCGCGGCGAAGAGGAAGGAGGCCAATGGGCGGCGAGTGGTCATTGACGAACACCCAGCAAAGCACCCGGCCACGGAACCGACAACGCCTTTCTGACTTGTGAACCGAGTCACGCCCAAGTATCTGACCATCAGGATGTCCCACGCGCCCAAAGGTTCGCCGTTCGCCCGGGCAGAGGTCCTGGCCGATGGCTCTACCGTGGTCACCATCGGGGGAGACTGGCAGGCCGAGCTCGCCCTGCCGGTCATCTCGGTCAAAGGCGAACGCATCCGGGTCGTCGCCGAAGGCTTGAACCGTTTTGATTCCTCCCTGCCGGCTTGGCTGTACGGAAACTTTCGCAACGCCCGCGGCCTCGACCTTTCCGCCCTGCCCGTCAGGCTGCAGTCGCTGGTGAACATGGCCGAAAAGGCCTCGGGCGAAGCACAAGCCGCCGCCCCGTCAGACATGCTGGAACGTTTCGGGACCTGGGGCGTGGAAAGCAGTTCCTCCTGGTCGCGGGCTTTCGCCCATGTAGGCCGGACGGCATATGGCTTCTGGCGGCTCCTGCTCGGACGTGCCAAGGTCAATTGGTCGGACTTCTCCCTTCAGCTGCAGACCGCGGGCGTCGACGCCTTGCCCATCGTCGCTCTGCTCGGTTTTCTCACGGGACTGATCATGGCCTACGTCGGCTTGATCCAGTTGCGCCAGGTCGGCGCCACCGTCTATGTCGCCAACCTCGTATCGCTGGCGATGACCCGGGAGATGGGCGCCCTGATGACGGGCGTCATCGCCTGCGGTCGGACCTCGACGGCGTTCGCCTCGCAGCTTGGCAGCATGAACGTCAGCCAGGAGACCGACGCCCTGCGGGCCCTCGGGCTGGATCCGGTCGAATACCTCGCCCTGCCGCGCATCCTGGCCGTCACCCTGATGGTGCCCCTGCTCGCCGTGTTCGCGGCTTTCATCGGCGTCTTCGGCGGCATGATCGTGGCCTGCGCCGGAGATCTCAGCGTCGAGCAGTACCTCACGCAGGCCGTACGTGCGATCACCTTCAAGAGCTTCCTCGTCGGCGTCATCAAGGCGACCGCCTTCGGCTTCATCGCGGCCTGGGCCGGATGCTACCGCGGAGCGGTGGCCAGGCGCTCGGCGCTCGGCGTCGGCGAAGCGGCCACTTCCGCCGCCGTGCTGGGCATCACGTTCATCGTCATCTCCGACGCGCTCTTCGCGGTCATCTTCAATCTCTTCAACCTGTGAGCGTGACCGCCGACATCCTCGTCTGCCAGGACCTCGCCATCGGCCATGGCGAACACGTCATCATGGACCGGCTCAGCTTCAGCCTGCCTGCCGGCCGCATCCTGGCGGTGATCGGACCGAGCGGCTGCGGCAAGAGCACGCTCATGCGCGCGCTCGGGGGGCTCGACGAGCCGCTCGGCGGACGGACCACGCTGATGGGGCTCGACCTCGCGACCGCGGAAGGCGCCGAACGTCAATCCATCCTCCGACGGACAGGCTTCCTCTTCCAAGGCTCCGCCCTGTTCTCCTCGCTGACATTGAGGGAGAACATCGAGATGCCCATGCGCGAATTCCTCGGCTGCCCCGCCAAGGAAATCCGTCAGCTTGCGGAGTACAAACTCGCCCTTGTCGGCCTCGCCGACGCGATGGAGAAACTCCCCTCGGAGATCAGCGGCGGCATGGCGAAGCGGGCGGGGATCGCCCGTGCCATGGCCTTGGACCCGGAAGTGATCTTCCTCGACGAGCCGAGCGCAGGTCTTGACCCCGTCAGTTCAGGGAGGCTGGACGAACTCATCCTGCGCCTGCGCGAGGCCTTCGGCACCACGGTCGTCCTGGTCAGCCATGAGGTCCCCAGCATCCTCCGGACGGCCGACTTCTGCGTCTATCTCGACCCTGAGACGGGCACGATGGGGGGCTACGGCCCGCCGAAAGACTTCCTTCAGGCTGGCAAATCGGCCAAGGTGCACGCCTTCTTCACCCAGGCTAAATTCGACTGACCATGCGCCGTTCCGCCAACATGACACTGATCGGGGCCTTCGTGGCCGGCGGCATCGCGCTCATCATCGCAGCGGTGATCCTCCTGGGCGCGGGTTCTTTCACGGGCTCCAAGCCCGAGGCCATCGCCTATTTCGACGATTCGGTCAGCGGGCTCGACATCGGCGCTCCCGTGAAATTCCGCGGCGTCACCATCGGCAAGGTCAGCCAGGTGCTTCTGCGTACCTCCGGGCAGTCGGCGAGCGACAACGCCGTGCCCGTGGTGCTGGAATTCGCCCCCGACCTCCTCACCCGACGCGGGCTCGACCAGGCCCTCCTGCAGAGGCAAGGTCTGCGCGGCTCCATCGAAAAAGGCCTGAGGGCGAAACTGCAGCAGCAATCGGTGATCACCGGCGTCCTCTTCGTCGAGTTGGACTACTTCCCCGAATCTCCCTACCGGCTCCACGACCCGTCGGGAGCCCTGCCCGAGATACCCACCCAGACTTCCAACCTCGGCGCCTTGACGCGCGCCGTCTCCCAGACGCTGGATCAGCTCAGCCGCATCGACTTCATCGCCATCACCAAGAAGTTCGACTCCATCCTCGCGCGCATCGACCAAGGCGCCTCGCAGATCGAGTTCGGCAAGATCAACGGCAACCTGGTGGAAGCTTCCGCCAACATCTCGAAGCTGACCGGCGATCCTGCCCTGAAGACGGCCGTGGCCGATTTCTCCGCCGCGATGCGGGGTGTCGACGCCCTCGTCCGTCGATTGAGCGGCAAAGTGGATCCGGTGGCGGACGACCTAAAGGCGATGGCCGCATCCGGACGTGCCGCCCTCGACCGCCTGAACGAGACCGCAGACCATCTGAGGGTGCTCACGAAGCCCGGCTCGCCCGCCCGGCGCGACCTCGATCAGGCGATGGCCGACGTGTCCGAGGCCGCCCAGGCCATCCGCTCGCTTGCCGATTTCCTCGAACGCAACCCGGAGACGATCATCCAAGGGCGCAGCCGCGCCCCCGTGAAGGAAGCCGCGCCCGCGGCTGAGACCAAATGATCCGATCATTAGCCGCGCTGGCCTTAG
>JBDKKH010000192.1:0-7985 GCA_039796215.1 Verrucomicrobiota bacterium | reverse complement strand
ATCTTGGCTTGGATGAGCAGGCGCAAGGCCACCCGCCAGCGTTCTTCCGGGGAGAGCAGGCCGAAATCATAGTCCGGGTCGTCGGCCGCGGCGTCCTTGAGCTGGGACTTAGCATATTGACGCCACTGGGCCAGCCAGCCGGCCCACTTTTCGGAGCCGCGGATCGGCGGCTTGCCCAACCACTCGGGGATATCTTCGCGCATGAAGGTGAGAGTGCGTTTCTTAGGCCACCGGCTGCCCTCGGGCAAGTCAAAGGTGAAATAATGTTCACTATTTCATCGGATGCCACCCGATGGGGGCTGCGGACGCGTGGCAGGGACGTTTCCGAGGGGATATTTATCGTCGAACTTATCTTCAAAAACGGTGTTCTCCTTCATGTACCCCTTTCCACCAGTGAATCGCCCCCTGCTGACCCATCACGACCGGAGGGCTCCTCTGCCCTTTTTCTGCCTCCTGCTGGCCGCCGCCTTCGTCCCTTCGGCGGGTTCCGCCCAGACCGCCCCCGCTGCCACGGCTGCGCCGGCGGCCTCGGCTGGCGCCCCCGCGGTGATTCCCGGCGTCGCCGTCGCGGTCCCTCTTCCCGGCCTTAATGGCTCCGACCCGATCGGCCCCGTGATCCTGCGCGATGAGACCGTCGCCCAAGTGCTCGACCTGATGCAGCGCTGGACGGGCAAGTCGATCCTCCGCCCGCAAGCCCTGCCGGCCAGCCTCTACACGCTTTCCTTGCCCGCCTCCATCACCCGCGACGAAGCCCTCCTCGCGCTGGAGACCCTGCTCAACCTCAACGGCATCGCGGTCATCCAACAGGGCGACAAGTTCCTGAAGATCGTTCCTAACCTGACCGCCAAGTCCGAGTCGCCCCAGCTCATCACCGGTTCGGTGCTCACCCTGCCTCCGAGCGGCCGCATCGCTTCGAAGATCTTCACCCTCAAGCACGCCAACGCCCAGGAGCTGGTCAACCAGATCACGTCGAGCCTCAACACCACGCTGGCCTCGCCCCCGGTCTATTTCGGACGCAACAACGCGCTGCTGATCACGGACTCGGTCAGTAATCTCCAGAAGATCGAGACGCTCGTGACCCAGATCGACCGACCCCAGCTCGACCTCGTCGTGACCAAGAGCTACGCGCTCAAGAACGCGACGGCGACCGACCTGGTGGCGAAGCTCACCTCGCTGCTGCGCTCGCCGGCCACGCAGACCGGCGGCGCGCCTTTCCGCCTCAGCACGGGCACGACGTTCCTCGCCGATGAGCGCACCAACCGCGTGCTCCTCATGGGATCCGCCGACCAGCACGAGTTCTTCGACCGGTTGATCGACACCCTCGATCAGAAGTCCAACCCCAACACGAAGACCGACGTGATCTTCCTCCGGCACGCGGAGGCGCAGGCCGTGGCCACGTTGGTGACGTCCCTCGTGACGGGTCAGACGACCGCGGCCGCCCGGGCCGGTAATTCCGCCCGCGGCAACACGACCCTCAACCGCGCCCCGGTGCCGACGGCTCCCGGCGCCCCCGGCGCGCCCGGGGTCGCCGGCCCCGCTCAGCCTGGCGCCGACGAGTTCACCAGCAACCTGACGGTGCTCCCCGACGTCCGCAGCAACGCGATCGTCGTCTCGGGTACCAGCGACGACCTCCGCCTGCTCGGCGAGCTGATCGCGAAGATCGACATCGTGCTGCCTCAGGTCCGCCTCGAGGTCGTCATCGTCGAGGTGAAGCTTTCCGACAACGAGACCAACGGCTTCAACACGCTCGGCCTCACGGTCACCAATGGCAAGCTGGTCGGCATCGGCGGCGCCGGCGCGGGCTTCAACGTGAACGGCGTGCCCGCCACGACCTCTTCGACCGTCCCCGCCAATTCGACGGTGCTCAGCGCCTCCCAGGGACAGCTCGCGCCCAATGGGAACCTCAGCGCGACCATCGGCCTGACGACCACGCCCCGCAAGGGCGACCTCAAGGTGCTCTCGGTCCCGGCCATCACCACCACGCATAACAAAGAGGCCACGATCTTCGTCGGCGAATCCCGCCCGGTGATCACCGGCGCCACCATCGCCCCGCAGACGGGCCAGGTGACCTCCACGGTCTCGCAACGCGACATCGGCATCCAGCTCAAGGTGCTGCCCTTGGTCGGCAAGGACGGCGCGGTCCAGCTTCAGGTCTCCCAGTCGGTCGAAGACATCCTCGGCAGCACCATCCTCGACGGGAACGACCAGCCGATCATCGGCCGGCGGACCACCGATTCCTTCGTCAGCGCGAAGAGCGGCGAGATCGTCGTCCTCGGCGGCCTGCAGCGCACGGTCGCGACGAAGTCGACCTCTCGTCTCGGACCGATCCCCTTCCTCGGCGACCTGTTCGGTTCCTCGACGACGCTCGAGGAGAAGCAGGAGCTCATCATCTTCCTCCGCCCTTACGTCCTGAACAGCACGGCCGTCGACAACCTCGACGCGCTCAGCCGCGCGACCGGCGGCGCGCTCGGCGCCGAGGCGAAGAAGGTCCTCGAGAACGTCCCCGGCAAGACCCCCGTCGCCCCGGAGAAGAAGTGACATGCTGACCGTCGACCGGCACGGACTGCCTCTGGCTCTCGCCGAGCGCCTGACCGACGAAGTCCGCGCTTCGTTCGCGGAGACGCCCCGCGAGGCGCGGTTCCGCTTCCTCGCGCAGGCCCTCGGCCTCGACGAGGCCGCGTTGCTCGCCGAGCTTTCCCGCCTGACCGGACTTGAGGTGCTGGAGGAGCCGGCCATCGATCCCGACGGGATGAAGGTGCTGCCCGCGCGCATCGCCTCCGAGGCCCAGGTCGTGCCGACCCTGCTGCCCGGCGCCGAAGAAGGCCGGCTCCGACTGGTGACGGCGCTGCCGCCCGACACCGACACCGCCGACTGGGTCGCGACCTTTTCGCCCCGCCGCCCGCTCTGGTTCCTCGCGCCGCCCGAACGCGTGGCCACGCTCATCAACCAGAATTACGGCGTCGGCTCCGGCAGTCTCGACGACGAAGGAGAGGACCTGCCCGTCGCGGAGCAGGCCGGCACCGACGAGGCCGACCAGGACGCGGCCGTGGTGCGCTTCGTGACCGAAGTGCTTTCGCAGGCGGTGGCCGAAGGCGCGACCGACGTGCACTTCGAGCCGCAGGAAGCCAACCTTCGCATCCGCTACCGCGTGGACGGCATCCTCATCCCGATCCCGCTCCCCGACAACCTGACGCGCTTCCAGGACGCCATCATCTCGCGCCTGAAGATCATGGCCCGGCTCAACATCTCGGAACGCCGCCTGCCTCAGGACGGCCGCATCAACTTCCGCGACGGGAAGAACGTGCTGGATATCCGCGTGTCGACGATCCCGACCATCTACGCGGAGTCCGTCTCGCTGCGCCTGCTCAACCAGCGCAAGGAGGCCTATGACATGGACCGCATCGGGATGACCGCCGAGGAGCAGGCCGCCGTCCGCAAGGTGCTCGACTACCCGCACGGCATCATCCTCGTCACCGGCCCGACGGGCTCGGGCAAGTCGACCACGCTCAACGCGTTCCTGCAGGCGATCAATTCCCCGGACATCCGCATCGTGACCATCGAGGATCCGATCGAGTACGAGGTCCCCGGCGCCAATCAGGTCCAGACGCGCGCCGAGATCGGCCTGACGTTCGCCGGCGCCCTCCGCAGCACCCTCCGTCAGGACCCCGACGTGATCATGGTCGGCGAGATCCGCGACTTGGAGACGGCCGAGATCTCCATCCGCGCCTCGCTGACGGGCCACCTCGTCTTCTCGACGCTCCACACCAACGACGCCCCGGGAGCCATCACCCGCCTGATCGACATGGGCGTCGAGCCTTTCCTCGTCGGCTCCGCCGTCGAACTGGTCATCGCCCAGCGTCTCGTCCGTCGCCTCTGTCCGGATTGCGCCAAGACCGTCGCGGTCGACCGCGCGAAACTCGTCCCGGCCCTCGCGGCCCTCGGGATGGACGAGTCCTATCTGCAGGGCGTCGCTTCGCTCAAGGAGGCGACGGGCTGCCGCAAGTGCCGGGGCACGGGTTATCGCGGCCGCGTGGGCGTCTTCGAGATCTTCCATCCGAAACCCTTGCACGACCTCATCATCAGCCGCGTCTCCAACCGGGAGCTGACCGAGAAGGCGATCGCGCAAGGGATGCGCCCGCTCGCCCAGGCGGGCTGGCTCAAGGTCGCCGCCGGCCTCACTTCCATCGACGAGCTCGTGCGCAACCTGAGCTCCAACGAGTGACGGCGACATGGCTGTTTTCCACTACACCGCCCGCGACGCCGCCGGCGCCGTGACCGAAGGGACGATCGACGCCCCCTTGCGACGCGACGCGCTCCGCAAGCTCCAGGCCCGCGGGCTGAAGCCGGTCAAGGTGGAGGAGGCGGGCGCCGCCGTCCGGGCCAAGGAGTCCGCCCGCGAAGGCGGGCCGGCGGACAAGGACCTCATCCCCACCGCTGCGGAACGTCTGCCGTTCCTCGAGGCGCTCGCCGACCTGGTGCGCTCGGGGATGTCCGCCGGCGAAGCGCTCCGCCTGCTCGCCCTGCGCCTCCAGAAATCACGCCTCCGCGCGCTCTGCGCCGGCCTCTGGTCCCGCCTCGGCGAAGGCCAGAGCCTTTCCGCCGCGATGGGCGCCTACCCGCAGGTCTTCGACGGACAGACGCTGAACCTCATCGCCGCCGGCGAGGCCACGGGCAACATCCGCGACGTCCTCGAGCGGCTCATCGCCCACTTCACGGAACAGCAGGAATTCCGCCGTAAGCTGATCAGCGCGATGGCCTATCCGCTGTTCATCTGCTTCGTCGCGGTCGGGGTGGTCATCTTCTTCGTGCTGTTCCTGCTTCCCCGCCTGCAGACGCTGCTGACCTCCCTCGGCGGGAAGCTGCCGTTGTCGACCAAGCTGCTGATGGGGTTCGCCGACGTCTTCGTCGTCGCGGGGCCGTTCATCCTGGCGGCCGTCGTCCTCGGTGTCGTCGGGGTGGTCCGCTGGCGCAAGACCGAGGCCGGTCGCCTCGCTTCGGACGCCTTGCTGCTCAGGCTGCCGCTGGCCGGCGCCTTCGTGATGCGCGTCTCGGTCCTCAATTTCTGCCACACCCTCGCGGTCTTGCTCGAGAACGGCATCACGACGGCTGAGGCGCTGCGCCTCGCCGAGAAGACCGCCCCGAACCGCGCGCTGCGCCAGCAGCTCCGCGCCGCCACCGACCGCGTGCTGGAGGGCGACAGCCTGTCCAAGGCCCTCGGCCGGACGGGCTACTTCCCGCGCCTGCTCCTCGACCGGGTCGCCGTCGCGGAGCAGACCGGCAACCTGGCGCCGGGCCTGCGCGACATCGCGCGCTCTTATCGCGCCGAACTTGACCGCTGGCTCGGCACGGTCTCGCAGACGATCTCCGCCTCGGTCCTCGTCGCGGCCTTCTCGTTCGTCGCCTTCATCGCCTTCGCCATCGTCGCCGCCGTCTTCGAAGTCAGTTCCAGTTTCCGTTTCTGAGGGCAGGGACAGCACCACGTGCTGTCCTCCGTGCAAAAGTGCCAAACGGCCAGTGGCCTGTGCAAAGGTGGGGGTTTTACTTCGGGTGACGGGTGACGGCCCTCGGGGCCTCGGCCTTTCGGGTGTCAGCTATTCGGCCTTCGGCTGCCGGCTCCAAGTTCCTGCGGCCGATGGCCGATAAGCCGACTCCTGAGGAGCCGACTCCCGTGCCTGTCACCCGCCACCTGAAATTTTATCCGCTCTGTCCAACTAAGCCTCTGGGCCTCTGAGCCTCTAATTCCGCGCCCCGGCCAACCGGCCAACTGATCAACCGATCAACTATTGCCCCGCCCCCGCCGCCTTTTCCTCCGGCTTCACGCCGCTCGGAAGTTCGCCGATGAGTTCCAGCGCGGTGAGCGTCGCCTTGAAGGTCACCGTGCCGGCCCCGCCGCGCTCGGCGGTCATGCTGACCTGGCTGAGCGCGAGGTAAGGCGCGCGGGTGCGCACGCTTTCATAGAACCGGAGGATGCCCGCCATGTCCGCCTTGCGGCAGCTGAGCTGCAGGGAGTGCACCGCGAACTTGCCGGACTTCGTGGTCTTGGGCGATTCGGTGTTGGGGTTCAGGCCGGCCGCTCGCGTGGTGTTCACCGCCTCAGCCACGAGCTTGGCTTGGTCGAAGCCATGGCCGGAGTCGAGTCCCTGCACGGCCTGGGCGGTGTCGTTGCGGACTTCGCGCTCCTTGGCCAAGGTGGCCTTCTGCGTCTCGGCGAGGGCTTCGAGCGCCTGCCAGGCGTCCCAGCCTTCGCGCACGCGTCCCCACGCGCCGGTCGACCACAAGGCGGCGGCGACCAGCAACGCGGCGAGCGCCATGAGGCGTTCGCGGGGCTTGAGGCTGAAGAAGAGGTGTTTCATCGGGGCGTGGCCGCCTTCAGCAGGGCGGGCTGGCGGAAGGTGATCTCGAGGCGGAAGGTGGTCGCGGTGTCGCGCACCCGCGGCTCGCTGTTCGTGACGGCCTCGACTTCGGGCAGGGCCTGCAGCGCCTTGAGGAAATCGGAGATGTCCCCGGCGTTGGGCGTCTTGGCGTCCACGGTCATGATGGGCTTGATCAGGACGCTGTCCTTCGGCTTGCGGAGCTCGCAGGTGACGTTGGTGAACTCGACGGTGGCGGGGCGGTGGTCGTTCGCGATCGCCAGCATCTCGAAGGGCAGGAGACGTTTGACGCCCAGCTCCAGGATGCGGTCGGTGATCTTCTTCGACTCCTCGATGTCCTCCACGAGCGGCCGCCGGGTCTCGTTGGCGGCTTCGAGCGTCCCGGAGCGAGCGCGGATGACCAGGCCGCCCAGGTCGAGCAGCAGCGCGCCGACGAGCACCGCGGCGGCGACCCGCGCGCCGTTCCAGAGCAGGAGGTTGAGCCGCTCCTTCTTGCGCCGCTCGGCGAGGAAGTCGGTGTCGCGGATGTCGGAATCGTCGAGGCCTTTGCGCGGGATGATGAACGCGGCGTTATCCGCGCACTTCAGCACGAGCGCGCCTTCCTGCATCGCCCCGCTGAGCGCGCCCGCGACCGTCTCCGTGGCGACGTCGGCGGAGAGCCCGGCCCGGGCGGCCGCTTCCTGGGCGAGCCCCGCTTCGTCGGCGTCGGCTTGTTCGGCGACCACGATGGCGGCCGGCAGTTCTTCGCCGGCCTTCCAGGCCAGGGCGGTGAGGCGATCTTCGCCGCGGTGGACGATCACGCCGTCGCCGGCCGGACGGCGTCCGCACAGGGCCAGGAACTCAGGGACCACCTGGCAGTCGGCCGGCCACGCGAAACTTTCCTCGGCGGTGAAACGCCGCCGGTGCGCGGCGTAGGCGAGGGCCTGTTTGCCGTCGGCGGAGGTGACGAACCCGACGAGCATCTGCTCAAGGGGGAAGGGGGAGGCCACTTCCAGCGCGAGGTTCACTTGGCCGGCGAGGTCCGCGCCCTCGACGGCGAGGCGGCGGATGAAGAACCGATTGCCGGGGAGCATGGCGGCCTCCTGCGGCCGGGGGCCGGTGAAGAGTCTTTGGAAAGGAGAGTTCATTGGGGGGCGGGCGCGGCGAGGGCGCCGTTGTCTTCTTCCCAGGCGAGGATTTGGAAGGGGTAGGCGATCGTGTTGCCAGCGACGCGTCCGCTCATGGTCGATTTGCCCAGGTTCGGGGACGGCACGATGCCGGGGGTGAGGTAAGGAGTGATGGGTTTGGTAGTAGACCGGGGAGCGGCTGTCGAGGTTCCCGTGCTTCTGGCCCCCGTCGCCGCGCCGTTGACGCCGACGGCCATGTCGGGATCGGTGTCGGGGTTCGCCGCGGGGCTCGGGAAGGCGACGTCCTCCCGCACGGCCACCAGGGCGCTGAGGCGGCACTTGGAAAGTCCTTCCTGCACGGTGACCCGCACCCACATGAGGATGATCTCGTCGTCGAACTTCTCGAGGTTGGCTCCGCCGCCGATCAGCTGCCGGACTTCGCTGGTGACCCGGAAGTAGGGCGGCGTCCCGACGATCCGCCGGCCGATCTCCGCCTGCCGCTCACGGA
>JBDKKH010000191.1:0-2589 GCA_039796215.1 Verrucomicrobiota bacterium | reverse complement strand
GAGCGTGAGCTCGCGGGCCTTGGTGGTGCCGCCGATGAGTTCGCAGACCACGTGGACCTTCGGGTCGTCGATGATCTCGTTCACGTTCGTGGTCAGCTTCGAGGCCGCGATCTTGACGGCGCGCTTCTTCTTCAGGTCGCGGACGGAGGCCTTGCGGAGGTCGAGCTTCACGCCGAGGCGCGATTCGAGGTCGGCCTGTTTCTCGTGCAGGTGCTTCCAGACGCCTTGGCCGACGGTGCCGAAGCCGAGGATGCCGATGCCGATGGTACGAGGGGCGGTCATTGCGAAAAAGGTCAGGCTTGCTTGACGAAACGGTTCTCGGTCCCGGCGAGCAGGCGGCCGATGTTGGAACGATGCGTCCAGACGTTGAAGGCCGCGATGGCGGCCGCGAACCAGAACTGCGGCTGCCCGAACTTCAGCGACGTGAAGAGCGGCAGGAGCCAGCAGGAAAGGGGAAGCGAGACGCCGAGGGCGATCGAGGCCAGGGAGACGTAGCGCGAGAGCGCGAACACGGCGCCCCAGACGGCGGCGCCGATGAGGATCGGGACGGGCAGAAGGACCAGCAGGCCGCCGATCGTGGAGGCCACGCCCTTGCCGCCTTTGAACTTCAGGAAGCAGGAGAAGCAGTGGCCGAGCAGCGTGCCGACGAAGCCGGCGACGCAGGCGACGAACAGGACGGAGCGGGCGTCGGCGTCCGTGAGTTCGACGCGCAGCAGGAGCTGAGGCAGGCCGGCGCCGACGAACCCCTTGAGGGCGTCGAGGGCGAAGACGAGGTTGCCCGGGCCCTTGCCGAGCACGCGCTTGACGTTCGTGGCCCCGGGGTTTCCGGATCCTTCCTTGAGGATGTCGACGCCATGCTTCTTCGCCACGAGCACGGCGAAGTTGACGGAACCGATCAGGTATCCGAGCAGGGCGAAGATCCCGATGGCCGCGAGCATCGCTTAGGCTTCGATCAGCTTGGCGCTGACGATGGCCGGGTTGCGGAGGATCTCCGCGAGGGCGGCGGCGCCCGGGGCGGTGTCGAGCTGGTAGACGGCGAGCGCGTTGGCTCCGCCGGTCCGGCTGAGGGCCATGTTGGCGATGTTCACGCGTTCCTTGGCGAGCAGGCTGCCGAGGGCGCCGATGATGCCGGGCTGATCCTGGTTCTCGATGAGCAGCAGCTGGCCTTCGGGGATGAACTCCAGGGTGCGGCCGTTGATCGAGACGATGCGAGGGGACTGGGCCTTGCCGATGACGGTGCCGGCGACGGAGACGGACTTGCCGCCCGCGAGGACCGCTTCGACGAGGATGAGTTCCTTGTAGTCGGCTTCCGCGGAGGAGCGGACCGTCTGGACTTCCACGCCGAGGGCCTTGAGCTTGCCGGGCGCGTTGACGTCGGTGACGCCTTCGACGATGCCGCGCAGGTAGCCGCGCTGGATGGCGCGGGCGATGGCGTTGGCGCCCTGGTCGGAACCGGTGCCGAAGGTGGTGAGGCGCAGGGCTTCGATCCGGCCGGGGGCGGCCAGCTGGCGGGCGACCGAGCCGAGTTTCTGCGCGAGGGCGAGGAACGGCTTGATGGCGGCGAGGGTCTGCGAGTCGACGGAAGGCAGGTTGACCGCGTTGGCCGGCGAACCGCCGCCGAGGACGGTGATGGCGGCTTCGGCGACTTCCACGCCGACGTTTTCCTGGGCTTCGGCCGTCGAGGCGCCGAGGTGCGGCGACAGGTGGGCGCGGGGGAGGGCGCGCAGGGGGTGGTCCTTGGCGAGGGGTTCTTCGACGAAGACGTCGAAGCCGCAGCCGCCGCATTGGCCGGACTTGAGCGCTTCGGTCAGCGCGGCCTCATCGACGATGCCGCCGCGGGCGCAGTTCACGATCTTCACCCCTTTCTTCATCTTGGCGAAAGCGGCCGAGTCGACCATGCCTTCGGTCGCGCCCTGCTTGCCCTTCTCGATGAGCGGCATGTGGACGGTGATGTAGTCGGCGAGGGCGAAGACTTCGTCGAGCGTCGCGATGGTGACGCCGAGGGACTTCCCGAAAAGCTCCGAGCCCGAAAGGGTCTTCCGGTCCCACTTGCCTTCGCGCATGGACTGGACGGCCTCGGGCACGGGGCGAGCGAGGGAGAGGAGGTGGGTGAAGGTGAGCTCGGCGGTGGCGATGGTGTTGCCCGAGGGGGTGTTCATCACGATGACCCCTCGCTCGGTGGCGGCGTCGACGTCGATGTTGTCGACCCCCACCCCGGCGCGACCGACGCAGACGAGGCGCTGGGCGGCGGCGAGGACCTCGCGGGTGATCTGGGTTTCCGAGCGGACGAGGATGGCGTCGACGTCGGCGACCAGGTTCAGGATCTGCTCCGGGGTGGAGCCGTAGGCTTCGACGACCTCATACCCGGGCTGGGCTTTGAGGAGGGCGACTCCGGTGGGCGAGATTTTGTCGGCGACGAGTACCTTAGGCATGGCGTGGAAGTGGTAAAGATTGCCTTGAGTCATAAATGCCCGCCGAAGGCAAAGGCAAGCACCTACCCCCGTTCGACTGTCATAGGGGGGTCAGAGCCGACGGTGGGCGTAATCGGCTAATTCGTAACAATCCGGGCTCATTTCTTCCAGAAAACGG
>JBDKKH010000190.1:0-3654 GCA_039796215.1 Verrucomicrobiota bacterium | reverse complement strand
CTGCTGCGCGGCGGGGCTTAATTCTGCCGGGATGAACCCATTTCACCAAGGCGGACCGTTCGAGGAGCCCCTGGATCTCACGGCAGCGCTCTCCAAGGAGCTGACGCGCAACCTCTCCATCGGCCCGACGATCCACGTCTCGGCCTTCGTGCACGCCAAGGCGGTCGTCATCGGCAACGTGACCCTTGGCGCACACGCCAGCCTTTGGCCGTGCGCGGTGCTCCGGGGGGATATCGCCCCGATTGAGATCGGAGAGGGCAGCAATATCCAGGACGGCGCCGTCGTCCATGTCGCCGACGGTCTGCCAGCCAAGGTCGGCGCCCGGGTCACGGTCGGCCACCTTGCCATGCTCCATGCCTGCGTGATCGGCGACGAATGCCTGATCGGCATGCATGCCACCGTGCTCGACGGAGCGGTCATCGGCGCCCGTTCCGTCGTGGGCGCCAACTCGCTCGTCACCAAAGGCACGCAGGTGCCGCCGGGTTCGCTGGTCATGGGTTCGCCGGCCAAGGTGGTGCGGGCGCTGTCGTCCGCCGAGCAGGCCGCCCTCCCGGGCTGGGCGGAGAAATACGTGCAGGTCGCCGCGCATCATCGCCGCTTCCTGTGACCGTCGCTCCGGCCAGCCAGACGACGTTGACGCCGGACGTATGGCGGGCGCGCCGGGCCGCGCATGAAGCGCGGGCCGATCGTTTGGTACGGGCCCGCCGGGAGCGCGCCCTCCGGGGTGAGCGGGATCCGGTGGAGGATTTCCTCTTCACTTATTACCCTTTCCGGCTCGGCGCCCTGCGTCGCTGGTCGCCGGGCGCCGGGGTCGCCTTGGCGGAGGCCGATGAACTGGCCGACGACCGCCGATTCCTCCGTGGCGCCGACGGCTTGGTGCGGGTGGCTTTGCCCGACGCCGCCCAGGCCGGGCGCCTGGCGTTCACCTTGCGCCTCTGCCGCGCGGTGGCCGCGCGACCGGCGTTCCACGGCTGCTTCGGGCTGCACGAATGGGCGATGGTCTACCAGGACGCGCCGAGCCGGCGGCATGGCGGCTGGCCTTTGCGCCTCGGATCCGAGGGCACCGACGCCGTCGTGCGCGCGATGCCGGTGCGATGCACGCACTACGACGCGTTCCGTTTCTTCACCCCGGGCGCTCGTCCGCTCAACAAGCTCGTGCCCGCCCTCGAGACGCGCGTCGAGAACGAGCAGCCGGGCTGCGTCCATGTCACCATGGATCTTTTCAAGTGGGCGATGAAGGCCTCGCCCTGGGTCTCCGCCGAGCTGGCGGCCGACGCCTTCGAAGTCGCGCACGTCGCGCGGACGACGGACATGCGCGCGAGCCCTTATGATTTCTCCGCCATCGGGCTGCGGGCCATCGCGATCGAGACGCCGGAAGGCCGGCAGGAATACGAAGCGGAGCAGCGCCGGCTGACCGCGCTCGCCGAACCCTTGCGGGCGCGGCTCATCGACGAGCTCGCACGCGCGCTCGCCTGAGTCCCGGCGGGGAAGGAGCGACCGCCCTCAGGGCAGGCGCTCGACGACCATGTCCTTGTAATCGACCTTGCAGCCCGGGTCGTGGGCTTGGATCGCGAAGGTGCCGCTGCCGAGCCGGCGGCCGGGCATGTTTTTCGGCGGGGTCCAGTCGGCCGGTTCGGTGAAGTCGACGGTCTGCTTGCCGTTGATCCAGACCTGGACGCGCTTGCCTTGGACGCGGATGCGATAGTCGAACCACTCGTCGTCGGGGGCCGGGGCGACGTCCATGACGTCCTGCACGGCGTAGAGGCCTCCGGTCTTCTTCTTGTCGGCGTGCGTGGCGTTCACCTGGCACTCGTAGCCTTGCGAGGGCCAGCCCTTGTCCTGGTAGGCCGTGTGGAAGTAGAGGCCCGAGTTGGCGCCCGGATAGGTCTTCACCTTCGCTTTGAAATCGAAATCCTTGAAGGAAGCCTGCCCGTCGACGCCGACGAAGAAGAGATGCCCTTGGCCGCCGCGGACCTGCAGCACGCCGTCGACGACCTTGTAGGCGCCTTCGGGCGAGTTCTTCGAGGCGCGCCAGCCGTCGAGCGACCTGCCGTCGAACAGCGGCAGCGTTTCGCCTGCGAAGGCGGCCGACAGGCCGAGGAAAAGCCCGGCCAAAGCGGGCAGGATGCGTCTGGGGCGGGACATGGTCCCGCATGTCTAAGCCGGCTTTCCGCCGTCCGCAAAGCTCAAGTGAAGACCTTGATGCCGGCTTCGCGCATCTCCAGCAGGCGCTTCTTCAGCGTCGAGCGGTTGATGCCCAGGATCATCGCCGACCTCAGCTGGTTGCCGCGGGTTTCTTCCATGGCCCGGCGGATCATCTCCATCTCGATGGTCATGAGGATGTCCTTCCCATCGTTGGCGCGGCACTGGCGGTAGATGGTGTCGTAGGCGGAGCCCCCGCCGGCCGGAGCCGCGAGCGCGGGCGTCTCGTTGCCGCCGGGGGCGGGCGCCGCGGCGGAAGCGACCGGCGACGCCGGCAGCGGCGATGCGTTCTTGCGCGGGTTCAGGACGTCCTGCGGCAGGTCCTTGGGCAGGATCGTCTCGCCCTTGGCGAGCACGTTGGCGCGCTGCACCACGTTCTCGAGCTCGCGCACGTTGCCGGGCCAGTCGTAGGCCAGCAGGGCGTCGAGGGCTTCGTTGGAGAGGCGCTTGGGCTTGAGCTTCTTGGCGGCCGCCTGGCGCTGCAGCATGTAATCCACGAGCAGGGGCACGTCGCTCTTGCGATAGCGGAGCGCCGGCAGCCGGATCCGGAAGACGTTCAGGCGGTAGTAGAGGTCCTCGCGGAACTGCCGCGAGGTCACCATGGCTTCGAGGTCCTTGTTGGTCGCCGCGACGAGGCGCACGCTGACCTTGAGGGTGGTCGTGCCGCCGACGCGCTGGATCTCGCCTTCCTGGATGGCGCGGAGCACCTTAGTCTGGGTCGGCAGGGACATGTCGCCGATCTCATCGAGGAAGATGGTGCCGCCGTCGCAGAGCTCGAACTTGCCGGGCTTCTGGTTCGTCGCTCCGGTGAAGGCGCCTTTCTCATGTCCGAAGAGCTCGGACTCGATGAGGTTCTCGGGGATGGCCGCGCAATTGACCGCCAGGAAGGGGCCTTTGGCGCGCAGGGAATGCTGGTGGATGCAGCGCGCGACCAGTTCCTTGCCGGTGCCGCTTTCTCCGGTGATGAGCACGGTGGCGTCGCTCGCGGCCACCTGGCCGATCGACTTCAGCACTTCCTGCATCGGTTCGGAGCTGCCCACGATGCCTTCCTTGTAGTCGGCCGGGTTGACGAGCGCGCGGGTGGACTTGGTGGCGGTGGCCAGGTCGCGCCGGGCCGACAGGGCTTTGTCGACCAAAGCGATGAGCTTCGCCTGGTCGAATGGCTTCATGACGTAGTCATAGGCCCCGAACTTCATCGCCTCGATGGCGGTCTGGGTCGTGCCGAACGCCGTCATCAGGATCACCATCGCCTGCGGCTGCGCTCCGCGGAGCATCTGCAACGTCTCGATGCCGGTCATCCCGCCCATGCGGTTATCGAGCAAGATGACGTCGGGCTGTTCGCGTTTGGCGGAGACCACGCCCGACTCGCCGCTGTCGGCTTCGATGACGGTGTGGCCGAGCCCTGCGAGCGCCCGGCGGAGCGAGTACCGGAGGTCCTTATCATCATCGATG
>JBDKKH010000189.1:0-2971 GCA_039796215.1 Verrucomicrobiota bacterium | reverse complement strand
GTTGGCTTCCTTGGTCTGGCCGAGGATGACGTGTTCCTTGAAGGAGCCGTCAGCCTTCTGCTCGAACCACGACAGGCCGTACCCGTGCGCTTTGATGCTGGTGATGACGTCGTTCCGGCCGTCCTGATTGACGTCGAACGCATGCATCTGCGCGCCGCCTTGGCCGAAGCGGGCGGGATGGAATTTCCAATCAGAGTCCTTCGAGGTGTCGGCGGGCTGCTCGTACCAGCCTTCGGCTTCGAGGATATCCATGCGCCCGTCGCCGTTGACGTCGCCGGCGCCGTAACCGTGCGTGTATTTGAAGATCTTCCGGTCGTTGGCCTTGTTCTTCGGGGTGATCGGACGGAAGCGCGCCTTGCCGAAGGGGTTCTTCCAGTCGATCTCAGCGTAGCCGAACTGTCCGCCGTGGCGCCCTCCGTCGCGCTTGGGGTCCTTGACGCGGTCGCTGGTATGGCAGAGGAGCTCGGGCTTGCCGTCGCCGTTCAGGTCGACGAGCTGGGGCGATTCGCCGTCGGCCACGTCGAAGATGACGTGGGCCTTCCACGGCCCGGCCTGGCCCCGCGGGTTCTCGTAGGCGAGCGCGGGTTCTCCAGGGAGTCCGAACACGAGGATGTCGGGCCAGCCGTCGGCGTTGAAATCATAGGCGTAGGCGACGAAGCAGTCGGAATAACCCGTCGCGCCGTCGAACGGGGTCTTGTTCGGTCCGGAGGCATGGACGGGTTCGGGGGCGAAAGCGACGCGCTGCTTGAAGTCGGGGCCTTTCCAGATGAACCACCCTGCGGCGATATCGGTCTGGCCGTCCTGGTCAAAATCCGCGACGGCGCAGCCTTCCGCGACGAAGTCCTTGGTCAGGATCTGCTTGGTGAAGGCAGGTTCTCCGGCGATGCCTTGGGTCAAGGATGCGGCCAGCAGGAGCAGGGTCAGGCACTTCATGGGGTGAGAATAATACACCGGCGGACGTCTTCGGTTCCGCGGCGACGATTTTCGGCGGGGACGGCTTATTCCAACCTTCCGAACATGATGCGTTCCCGCCGTCCTTCGTCTCCCTGCGTGACGCTGAGCCAGATCGCGCCGCTGTTCTCCGCAAAGCTGGGGTTGCGGAAAGTCCGGTCGGTCTCGATGCGGTATTTGCGCTCCCAGTTCCTGCCGTCGCGCGAGACGTCGATGTTGAAGGCCCCGCGGTCAGGACCGCCGACCGGCGGACGCTCCTGCCAGCCGAGGTAGCAGATGCCTCCGAACCTGCCTCCGGTGGGCAGACCTTCGATCTCGGGGCGACCGGCGGCCGAGGCGAGTGCGGCCTCCATGTCAGGGTGCCGCGGGTCTTCATCGTCCTCGCCGGGCGTCGCGCCGCGGCCTTTTTGGATCGTGTCGGCGAACGTCAGCGTGCCGAGGTCGAAGTCCCGGTGGTAGGCCCGCGCCATGCGCGTGCCGGGCTGCTCGCTGCGGAACCAGCAGCGGAGCGTCTTGGGTCCGACCTGCCGGATGCGCGGCGCGACGCAGGCGCCGACAGGCAAGGTCTCGTTCGCGAAGGCCTGCTCGGAACGGGCGAGGGTCATCATGTCCAGCAGGCTGTCGTTGCGCAGGTCGACGATCGAAAGGGCGGCGTAGACGAACGGACGATGCGGATCCGCCCCGGCTTCGCGCTCATTGACGGCGGCGACGACGTAGGCCCGGTCGCCGACGATGACGAAGCGGGCGTCATCCGCGCCGCGGACCGCGGGTCCGGTGACCTTGAAAAGTCCGGCCAGGACCTGGTCGCCGGCGGCCTTGGCGTCCCAGCCGGCGGGAACGAGGTCGCGGTCCGAGACCTTGGGCTCTCGCCGGGTCGTCGAGCAACCCGCGAGGAGGGTCAGGCAGCCGAGCAGGAGGAGACGTTTCATCACTTGGGGGCAGGGATGGTCGGGAGTTTCGGGAGGTCCAACACGATGTCCTGCGCGAGGATGCGCTCGCGGAGTTTGTCGTAAGGCAGCGCCTGCACGGAGACGCCGGCGCGTCCCGCCAGCGCGGCGGCGATGCCGGCGCTCTGGCCGAGCGTCATCCAGGTGGGTTCCATCCGCAGGGAGCTGTAAGCGACGTGCGTGGCCGAGAGCGCCACGGGCACGAGCAGGTTGACGCACTCGTCCGCGGCCGGGGTGATGGCCCGGTAAGGCACATGGTAGGCGTATCCGTGCGCCCGTCCGGGCATGCGCACGGGGAAGATGGCCCCTTCGTTCACGACGCCGTCCGGGAGGGCGACGCGGCGGCAGTCGTAGGCTTCGACCGGGAAGGAGCAGACGGCGACCGGATCTTCCTTCGTGGGTTCGGTGAAGATGTCTTTCTCCGTCAGGGTAAGCCTGCCCGTCATGCGACGTCCTTCGCGGACATACAGCTGGGCGGGCCAATGCTGGTCGGAGGTGAATTCGTCGCGGCAGAGTCCGAGCGCGGACAGGGAGGTCCGGACCTTCTCCGGGACGGCCGGATCGGTGGTCAGGAAGCGGTAGAACTCCAAGGTGTATTGGCGGTGCTTCTCCCAGAGCGCGGCGCGCCCGGCCGCATCGGCATCGCACCATGGCATGGACTCGCCGAGGAGTTCCATGGTGAACATCGCGCCGGCCGTGTGGTCGACGTCGAACTTGCCGCCGGGCAACGGGCGGAGTTCCCAGGGAGCCGGCGCATCCGGATAGCGGGCGAAATAGCGGCGGACGAGTTCGAAGCGGGCCGGGTCGTATTGCTTCGGCTCAGGGAAGGGGACGCGGTTCGCCGGGTCCGCGGTCACGCAGAGGCGGAAGCCGTAGGCCATCACGCTTCGCTCGCCCGCCTGGTCCTGGCCCGGGATGAGGGAACTGATGAGGGGCAGGGGCAGTCCGTTGGCGTCGAACCCGTCGATGGCGAGTTTCGGTCGTGGGTATTGGCGCCCTGCCAACGGTTCGTCGAACTCCCCGCGGCTTTCTCGTCCGATCCGCCAATAGACGCCGGCCTTCGCCATGAGGTC
>JBDKKH010000188.1:0-8009 GCA_039796215.1 Verrucomicrobiota bacterium | reverse complement strand
TTTACAATTACCCCTGCCTTATCAACCTCTTTCGCACTGCTATCCGGAAGACGATGTTCACGACCCGCAAGAAACACCCCCCCGTGGCCTGGGTCGACTGCCTGACCGGCGCCACCGGGGTCGTCGACGTCCTCCCGTCCCCGCTTCCGGGCGAGTCCGCGAGCCTGGGGGCCAGCCTGGTGCAAGGCGCGAGCGGTCCCGCCCTGGAACCGGTCGGCACGGATGTCTTGATCGTGAACGGCGCTCCGCTTCGCCGGCGGCTTGAACTCACCGAAGCCGCGACCGTCCAATCGGCCGACGCCCTGCTGGTGCTTTCACCAGGAACCGTTCCGCTTTCGGTGCAGACCCGTCATTGGATCCTGTTCGACGCGGCTTCCGGCGAACAACTGGGCGAGCACCCCCCTGGCCGTCTCCTCGACATCGCCGGCGAAATGGGGCGGGCGCCCGACACCCTGGCCTGCACCCCCCAAGGACTCGAGGTCGGCTTCAACCTGGCGCAGATCGCGCCCCTCCTGTCGCCCGCCGAGACCGTGAAGCCGGCGACGACGCAACGCCCGCTGCTGGCGGCCGAGCAGGACCGCGGCGCCCACGCCTGCCCGGTGTGCTGGACGCGCTTCGACGCCGGCGACGCCTTGAGCGTCGCCGTCCACGAGGATCTGCGCGGCGACCCGATCCTCGGGGCGGACGCCCGGCTGCGCTTCCACCCGACGCGCTTCAACGACCAAGGTCTGGCTCTCGATCCGATGGGCCTGGCCTGCACCGACATCGCGTGCCCGCACTGCCGGCGCCAGCTGCCGCCGGGCTTCCTGGAGCGACCCCAGAGGATCATCTCGCTCATCGGCGCCCCCAGCGCAGGCAAGTCCTACTACCTCGCGGCGCTGACCAAGGTGCTGCAGGAACGCCTGCCCGAAGACTTCCAGCTGGCCTTCAAAGACGGCGACCCCAGCGGCAACATGCTGCTGAACCAGATGCGCAACACGCTGTTCTCCGCGGCTTCGCCCGAAGAAGCCCTGCTGGGCAAGACCACCCTCGAAGGCGCGACCTACGAGAAACTCCCTCGGTTGGGCCGCATGGTCTCCCTGCCCCGGCCCTTCATCTATTCGCTCAGCCGGCCCGGCCAGTCGCAACGGGACACTTCGATCATCCTTTACGACAACGCCGGCGAACACTTCGAGCCCGGCATCGACATCCATGATTCGCCGGGCGCGATGCATGTCGCGACCTCCAGCGGCCTGATCTTCCTCTTCGACCCCACGGCCAACGGACGATTCAAGGCCCGGCTGGTCGGCGTCGAAGACCCGCAGCTCGCCATCAAAGGACGCATCGACCAGCAGGACAGCATCCTCGCCGAGATGGAGGCGCGCATGAAGCGCGTCCTCGGGCTCGCCCAGGACGAACGCATCCGCACCCCGCTCGCCTTCGTCGTCGCCAAGTCCGACATCTGGGAGCCGCTTCTCGACTCGCCGCTGGAACCCGTCATCCGGGCCGGCGGACTCGACCTCGCGGCCGTGGCCCGCAACTCCGCGCGGGTGCGCGCCGTCCTCGCGACCCTCTGCCCCGGCCTGGTGGCGGCGGCCGAGTCTCTCGCCGATCAGATCAGCTACTTCGCGGTGAGTTCCTTCGGTCACACGCCGGTGATGATCGCCGCCGGTCCCAATCAGGGACGCATCGCCCCCGACCCGCGGCGGCTCGCCCCGGCGCACGTCGAAGAACCGCTCTACTGGATCATGCACCTCGCCTCGCCCGCGTTGTTCCCCTCCGCCCCCGCCCTTAGCTGATGCCCCTGCAACTTCTTTTCACGTCGGCCCCCCAGGGCCTCACCCCTGGCAGATCAGGTTACTGCACCGTGGCCCGCCACCGCGCCGTCCCGGAACGGCTGGCCCAGCTGCTCGAAGCCATCGGGACTCCGCACGAACGCTCCGACGGCGCCACCTTCACGTTCCGCATCCTCGAAGCCGGCGGCGGCTCCTGGTACGTGTTGTCTCGTTTCGTGGCCCGCGGGCTCGACTACACCCAGCGTGACAACCGACTCGCGCATCACCTCATCTTCAGCCCGGAGGAAGCCGCGACGCTTCCGCCGCCCGCGGCCATCGCGGCCCGCTGGAGCGGCTGGCAGACCGAGTGGTCCGGCAGCCCTGCCTGGCTGGATGGCGAGGATCGTCCCCTGAAACTCGAAGCCTATCCGCCGCTTGCGCCGGCGATCGCCTGGCGGGAAGCCACCGGCACCGGCGCCAAAGCCGCCTGGCTGGTCAACGCCACCGGCGCGGCCTCCGTCGGCCTGCTCAATCCGCCCGAGGTCTCGGCTCTGCTGCGCCTGCTGGCCGAATCCTCGGCGCTCATCGGCAAAGCGGCCTGGCATGCGACCTTCACGACCGACGCTCGCGCCACCGGGGCTGAAGGCTTCCGCTGGGCCGCTCATCACGCCGCCGGCGCCGTCTCGATCGACCTCGCGGTCGCGGCGTCCTTGCCCGCACCTTCGGGCGAGCTGGCGCGCCAGGCCGCGGTGGGGCCGACTTCGCCCCGCAACGCCGCCGTCGTTCCTTCTCGTCCCGCGACACCCGCCAAAGACGGAGGTTCCTCGATCCTCGTCTGGATCATCGGGGCAAGCCTCCTGCTCGCCGTCACCGCGGCGGTGTTCGTCATCGCCGGCAAAGCCGGGGACCCGCCGGCTCCGCCCAAGCCGACGGCCGCCGCTCCTGCCGCCGTCGATTCGGCGCAAGCAGATGCCATCCTGCGGGCCAACCAAGCCGTGACGGAGATCCAGAGCCTGCTCGAAGGAGACGACCTGCTCGCCGCCGGCAGGCTCTGGCTGGAGGCCAGCACCCGTTCGCCGAATTTCGTCGCCAACTACCGTGAGCAGGTGCTGCCGCGCCTCCTCCGCGACTACGCCGCGAGCATCGCGCAGCAACTGCAACGCCGGCTCGACCGACCTGGCTTCAGCACGGACATTCCGGCCCTGCGCGCCCTCGGCGCGGAGGTCGCCGAAGCCGTTCGGATCGGAAACGAGCTCGGCGTCCCGCGTGACGCAGCCTGGGGCCGCCTCGGCCAGACCGGCGCTCGCGTGACGCGCCTGCTCTCGCTGGACATCCGCCCCGTCCTCCTGATCGCCGGAGAATGGCGCACCGCCGGCACCGGCGCAGGGCAGCCTTCCCAGGCCGAGTTCCCGCTCGCGCGCAATGGAGTGGACGCGCTCACGGCTTTCGTGGAACAGGCCGGCGCCACGCTCAGCCGCAGCGTGCCCATCCGCATCCGGCTCCTTGATTTCGAGACGCCACACCAACGCGACGAGAAGACGAAGTCTCTCAGCGGCGAGATCCGCCGGACTTCCCAGACCACCTGGATCGAGTCGACCCCGGAGCCTGGCCGTCTCCCCGCCATCGGCATCGGCCTCGGCAGCCGCCGGAACGTGGTATCGCTCAACTTCCCCGATCACGCGGGCGCCCGAGCCGACGTCAACCGCCTGATCGAGATCACCCTTCCCGACGGCCGTCGCCAATGCGTAGGCCTCCTGGGCGACACGCGGTCGCTCCAACCCCTCGACCTCGGCCCGGGAGCCTTGGTCGCCGACGCCGGCACGGGCGTCATCCGCACCGCCACCTGGGCCGAACCCGCGGCTCAGGCGTTCGTCTGGACCCAAGGCGCGACCGGACTCTACCCGGACGGACACGAATTCCCCGACCGAGACCTGCCATCGGTGCGCGCGTCGCGCTCGCTCGTCGAGACCGACCTCAACCGGCTCGAGCGGAAACAAGGACCGAGCGCGCCTCCCTTCGAGACCCTCGAGACGCGCCGCAAACTCCTGCAAGACGGACGGCTCGTCGAAGCCGGCGCTCCTTGGTCGCTGCGCGCCATCAACGCCGACGGTTCCGCGGGGCCGCGTCTCCTCGAGCTGCGCTGAAGCATGCAGATCGAACGCCTCATCGCCCGCATCCGCGGACAGCTCGACCTCCCGGCGCCGGAGCTCGAAGCCAGGTCGCTCGCCGGGGAATACGCCGCGCTCTGCCAGCGCGCCCGCGAGCGTCTGGAGCAATGCGCGACGCTGGCCCGCGGGGGCAACGAACACGCCGCCTTCCAGGCCGCCGAAGCCGAGCCCGACCTGCTCGGACTCTGCGCCGCGCTCAGTTTCGCCGAATCCGATCGCTGGAACGCGCTCTGCCGCGAACGCGGACTCCCCGCGGGCTTCGCCCTCGACAGCCAGCTGGTCCAGTCGGTCGACGGACTCTACGGCCGGGAAATCGGCGAGAACCACCCTCTCTACCGGGATTATCGCGACGCCATCCGCCGGCGTGACGAGGATCGCGCCCTCTCCGTGCTGCGGTCGATCGTGCGCATCAATCCGGACGACCCGAACGCCCGCTCGGAACTCGCCCGCCTTTCCGCCAAGTTCCTCCGGGACGCGCTCGGCAAGGTCGGCGCCCTCTTCGCGGCGAACGAAGACACCGCCGCCGTCGAGCTCATGACCAGGATGGAGCGCTTCGGCGCCCTGGACCTGACCGAAGAGCCCCGCTGGCAGGCGGCCCTCGCCCGGCGGGTCGAGTGGCTGCGTCTCAAGGCCGCGGAACAAGCGCGCGCGTCGCTGACCGCCGCGCAGGCCGCCCGCGCCGTCGGCGAATGGGAGACCTGCGCCGGCGCCCTCGGCCGGGTCCGCGCCCTCGGCCGCGACCATCGTCTCGATTTCACGACGCAAGAGGCCGCGACCATCGCCGAGCTGGAAAACTGGGCGGGCGAACTGGCCGCCGCGGCCGAAGCGGAGGCGAGCCTTCGCGCGACCGTCGACGACCTGACCCAAGAGTGGACGCGTCTTCGCCAGGAGGCGGCGCGCGGGACGGCGCCGGCCCTGCTGATCGTCCGGCTCGGCGCCTGGCTCGAACGCGCCGAAGCGCGGGCGGAGCGACTGCCCGAGGGACTGCTCTCCGAGGCCCGCGCGCTCCGTCACAACACGCGCACGCGGCTCAACCGACGCTACCTCGTCCAGACCACGGCATGGGTCGCCGGGCTGCTGGCCGTCGTCGGAGGCATGCTCTTCTTCAGCCTCCAGCGCCAGCAGAACGAAGCCGTCATGGGGCGTTTCTCGGAAGCGAAACGGCTGCTCGAACTGCACGACCATGAGGCCGCCCGGACCGCGCTGGAGGACTTCGAGAAAGGCGGGGTTTCCGCGGCCGACCGGGAAGAGCGCCAGAAGCAGACAACACCCCTGCGGGAGCAACTCGAGCGCCAGCTGGCCGTCGAGCAGAGACTCACGCTGGAAGCGCGGCAACTCGCGGAACGTCAGCGCCAAGGCCTCACGCCGGGCAATCTGGCCGAAACCAAGACGCGCGCCGTCCGCTACCTCGAAGAGCACGGGGCCGTCGGGGAGACCTTGCGCCGCCGCCTTGACGCCCTCTTCCCTGAGCCGACCGTCCTCGCAGCCGCCTGCGAGGCCGAACTGGACCGCCTGCGGGCGGAACTGGAAACCCAGTCGGCCACGCTAGCCAAAGCCATCGGCGTCGAGGCTGTGGTCGCGGACAGCAAGACGGCGGTCGCCGCGCTCGATCGCATGCGCGTGATCTTGAAGACGCTCACCGAAGCGAAGGACAAGGACCTGGATTCCGCCCTCGCGCAGGCCGACCGCGCCGAACTCCGCCTCGGCGGCGAACGCAAGACCGCGACGGCGCTGCGCAGCCTGGCCGGAGCGGCCGACCTCTCAGGCTACCTCTCCGCCCTCGCCGAGACCATCGAAACCCTCGTCGGGGAGAAATCAGACCTGAGCGCCCGGGCCGCCTTCGTCCTCGCGCAGGCCGAGCCCCTGCGCGCCCTACCCCGCCCGGCACTCGCCCCCCGGGTCGGCGCGATGTGGGACGCGGCGCCCGAGGCCGATCCGCGCGGGCTTTTCCAGCCCGCGAAACTCAACGAAGCCGAACAGAAGATCCTGCGCCAGATGGCGGACACGTCGGTCGCGGACTCCCTTCGCCGCGCCACCCTGAGCCTCTACTCGATCCGAGGCGTGAAGACGGGCCGCCTGGTCTACCTCGCGGGAGAGATCACGGAGTCGCGCACGTCCATCTCCGACGGCGTGCAATATACGCAGCGCGCCAAGGAGTTCAGCCGCGACGGCCTGCTCGTCGACGGTTCCTGGCGGCGGCAGGAATTCAACAACGGCGTGCGCGCGGGCGAGGAACTCACGGCCGTGAACCCGATCCCCGAACTGGCGTTCATCAAAGACGTCCTGCGTTTCTCGGACCCCGCCACCGGCCAGCTCCTGGAACCGCCGCTGCGGCTGATGGAACGTGTCCGCCGCAGCGAGTCGTCCTACCCGGAATTGCGGGCCTACCAGCTCCAGGAGTTCTTCCGCCTCGCCGGCGGTCGCCCGGCGGAATGGGGCACGCTGTTCTCACCTTCCGCGCAGCGCGACGCGGAAGCGCTCCGCCGGATCACCCAGAACGAACTCCGGCCTTTGGACTTCCTCTTCAAAGACAAATGGGCCCACGCCAAGGAAGACCTCCGCACCTTCCTGGTCCGGCAGACCGGCGTGGGCTACGCGGATGAGGCGCGCTTCTGGCGCGCCACCTTCGCCGCCCTCCGGTCGAGACGGCTGATCTACGCGGGCATGATCTCAAGGGAAGGACGCGTCGAACTGCGCGAACCGCTCAAGAACACCGTGGTCTACGGGCTTAACAACGAAGGCAAGGCCACGGTGCTGTTCACCGTCGGCGCCGACGGCGAGATCCGACGACTGGCCGATGCCGCCCCGCTGTCCCCCCTGCTCCGCTACCCCGGCTCGGTCGAGGAGGCGGCGACCACGGCGGGCATACCGACCGGCCTCGTGGCGCCCGCCGGCGGCTGGGAGACCTTGCTCCAAGGCCGCGACCTCTGACCATGAGCGCATCCTCACAATTCCGTCTCCGCTGGAAAGGCGCCGTCAGCGGACCGCACTCCGCCCAGCGCATCGGCGAAATGCTCAGGGCGGGCGAGATCAGCCTGCTGCATGGCATCGAAGTGGACGGCAGCTGGCTCACCGTACGCGATTACCTCCGGGTCAGCGGCCAAAGCCGCGGGCCGCTCCATTCGGCCAGCGAAGCGAACGGCGGACGCAGCGAAGTTTCGCCGTCTTCAGGAGAGTTCCGGCCCGGAAACCCTTCGGTCGCGACGGGCGACCGTGCTCACCATGAAGCCGGTGAGTCCTTGGAACGCACGGTGCGCGAGGGCTATCTTTGGTGCGGCTCGACCTTCCTCCTCCCTCCTCTCTTCGCCCTCGGCGTCTATGCCTGGCAGCTGCTGGCACCGGAAACCTCGCCGATCTCGCTCTACATCCTGCTCGTCTTCACGACAGCCCTGGGCGCCTTTCTCCCGGTGCATTTCGTCCGCAAAGCGGGCCTCCTGCTCGACCGGGAAGGCCTCGGCGAGATTCGCCAGACGCAGGCCGGACTGGCTTGGGCGCTCGCCTCACTGGGGTGCGTGCTCTGGCTTTGGTGCTTCTGGATCCTGATCCACCCCCGGGCTTGACCGCAATCGGCTTGACGAGCCGAACCCGCTGGGCTGGACTCGTAAGACTCGGTTTTCGGTAGCGTAGCTCAGTTGGTTAGAGCGAGGGACTCATAAGCCCTAGGTCGGCAGTTCGATCCTGCCCGCTACCACCCGGGTAAGACCTTATTCTCCGGCCTTCAGGATGGCCTTGACCGGAATGTCGAGGCCGTCCTTCCAAAGCGCCTCCAAGGCGTAGCTTCGGCGGGTCTCTTCGCGGAAGACATGGAAAAGCACGTCGAAAGCGTCGACCACCGTCCAGCCGCTGTCTCGCTGCGACTCGGAGCGGGAAGAAACGCCGACTTCATCCATCGCCTGTTCCAAGGCGATACGAAGCGCCCGGAGGTGCGGCTCGGAAGTGCCGGTGGCCACGACCAGGAAATCGGCCACGGAGGAAATCTGGCCCATCTCGAGGACGCGGATATCGACCGCCTTCTTGTCATCCAGGGCGCGGACCGCCGCGATCAGGTGAGCCGGCAGCTTCGGCAGCGAGACCATCGGCTTGGGCG
>JBDKKH010000187.1:0-3335 GCA_039796215.1 Verrucomicrobiota bacterium | reverse complement strand
GGGATGTGCGGGTTGTCGAAGGCGAGGAAAAGCAGGAAGGGCTTGTCCTTGTGCCGGGCGATGAACTGCGCGCCGTACTCCGCCTGGCCGAGCTCGCCCTTGCCCCCTTGCGGGGATTCCGCGCCCGGATTGGCCCGGCCGGGGAACGTCTCGTCGAAGCCATGTTGCGCGGGCTGATGGCCCTTGCCGCCCAGATGCCACTTGCCGACCGCCGCGCTGACGTAGCCCCGGGGTTTGAGCAACTGCGCGAGGGACGGGACGCCGTCCGGCAGGAAGGCGTTGGTCGGCGCGCTCAGCAGGCGATGCGAGGCGCGGTCGGACCGGCCCGGGAGGAATGTCGTGATCTTGAGCCGCGCCGGGCTTTGACCCGTCAGGATGGCGGCGCGGGAGGGCGAGCAGACCGAGCCCGCCGCATAGGCCTGCGTGAAGCGCACGCCCTCGGCGGCCAGCTTATCCAGGTTCGGCGTGGAGTGGTCTTTGCGGCCGTAGCATCCGAGGTCGTTGATGCCGAGGTCGTCCGCCAGGAGGATGACGATGTTCGGCTGACGTTCCTGCGCGATGAGCGGCAGGCACGACGTCAACACTGCGAGAAGCAGGCCAAGAAGCGGGCGGGGCATGCCTTGTCTTAGCACCCCGGGGTATTGTGCAAAAGGCAAAACCCACTTTGATGTGGCCCATGGATACGCAATTGCTCCGTCTCGGCCTCGCTTGCGTCGATTTCGCCATGGCATCCGTCTCCTGGCTGATCCTGCTCTGCACCTATCCGGATTTCGCCCGTTGGCGGGCCGAGGGTTTCGCCTCGGCTCACGACGCCTACACGGGCAAGGTCGGCCGGGTCGTCGGCCCGCTGCTCGTCCTGCAGATGGCCGGCCACCTCGCCGATGCGGCGCTGGGCAGCGCCTATCTCGGTCTCGGACTGGTCGCCGTTTCCTGGGTCCTGACGGCCGGGTGGTCCGTCCCTTGCCATCGTCGGCTCCGCGACGAGGGTCCCGCTTCGCCGGCCTTGGCGAGCCTCGTGCGCTCCCACGCCTGGCGCACGGCGGTCTGGTCCTTGCTGGCGATGGATTCCATCAGGCGGGCCGCGGGTTGACAGCGTATTGAAGGTCGTGATGCTCCACACTGATGAAGACAGCCGACCTTAGCGCCGCTCGCGCTGCTTCCCGCTGGGGAGCCTTCCGGCGGTTCCTGGGTTTCGTGGGACCAGGTTTTCTCGTTTCGGTCGGTTACATGGACCCCGGCAACTGGGCCACCGACCTCGCCGGCGGTTCGCAGTACGGCTACGCGCTGCTCTGGGTCATCCTGCTGTCGAACCTGATGGCGATCCTGTTCCAGCACCTGTGCGTGCGGTTGAACGTCGCGACGGGGCAGGACCTCGCGCAGGCCTGCCGGAGCCGTTACTCGCCGCTCGTCAGCAGGTTCCTCTGGGTCGCGGCGCAGCTGGGCATCGTCGCGATGGACCTCGCCGAACTGCTCGGTTCGGCCATCGCCCTGCAGATCCTCTTCGGCATCCCGCTGTTCTTCGGCGCGATCATCACCGCTCTCGACGTGCTCGTGCTGCTCGCGCTCACGCGTCTCGGCTACCGTTGGCTCGAGGCGCTGGTCGGCGTGCTGGTCCTGACCATCGCGGCCTGCATCGGCGTCGAGCTGCTGCTCGCCCAGCCCGTCGTCGCCGACCTCCTGAAGGGGTTCGTCCCGACCTCGGCGGTCGTGACCAAGCCCGGCATGCTCTTCGTCGCGCTGGGCATCATCGGGGCCACGGTCATGCCGCATAACCTCTACCTGCATTCGTCGATCGTCGGCTCCCGCGACTTCGGGCGGAGCGAGGACCAGCGGCGCGAAGCCATGCGTTTCGCGACCTGGGATTCCACGCTCGCGCTCAGCCTCGCCTTCTTCGTCAACGCCGGCCTGCTGGTGCTCAGCGCCGCGGCCTTCCATGGTCGTCCGGAGGCCGTCACGGACATCCGCGAAGCCCACCGGCTGCTCGACGGCGTGCTCGGCTCGACCGTCGCCGGCACCTTGTTCGCCGTGGCCCTGCTGGCTTCCGGCCAGAACGCCACCATCACCGGGACGATGGCCGGCCAGATCGTCCTCGAAGGTTTCCTGCGGATCAAGAAGGCGGGCTGGATCATCCGCGTGGCCACGCGGCTCGCCGCGCTCGCGCCGGCGCTCCTGGTCATCGGATTGGCGGGCGAGGGCAGGGTGGAGTCCCTGCTGCTGTGGAGTCAGGTGATCCTCAGCCTGCAGCTGGGCTTCGCCTGCTGGCCGTTGGTCCGGATGACGGGCGACGCCGAACTCATGGGTTCGTTCGTCGCGCCGCGCTGGATCCTCGTCCTCGGCTGGGTCGCCACCGCCCTCGTGGTCAGCGCCAGCCTGTGGTTCGTGGCCGGCGCCTTCTGATTATTTCGTTGTGAGCCCGGCGCGCCCGTAGGCATAGTCTTCGGCGGATGAAGCTGTCACGAAAAGGAGAATACGCCCTGCGCGCGCTCATCTGTCTCGGACTCGGCGAGGCCTATGGGATGGAGCGTCTGCAGGTCGCGGAGATCGCGGCTTCCGACAACATCCCGGAGAAATTCCTCGAGCAGATCATGAATGACCTGCGCGACGGAGGCTTCGTGAAAGGCCTGCGCGGACGCAAGGGCGGCTATCGGCTGGCGTGTCCGGCGACGGAGATCTCCCTCGGCCAGGTGATCCGTCACGTCGAAGGTCCGTTGGCTCCCGTCGCCTGCGCTTCGCATACCGCCTACGAGCGTTGTTCTTGTCCCGATGAAGCCAACTGCGGGCTGCGCATGCTCATGCTCGATGTGCGCAATGCGATCTCTGACATCCTGGACCGGCATACCCTCGGATCGGTCGTGCTTGTCGCGCGGCGTAAGTTGGAAGCGAGCGGACGACGCCCATCCTTCGTCACCGGAGCTCCTAATCTTCCAGATAAGACGACGGGCAGGCAGACGGATGGGTTGCTCGCGAATCTATTGCCCGATTATTTCATCTAAAAGGGCAGGGTGGCCGGCTTTAGAATACTATTTCACTCTTCTTTATTTGGATTTATTTCCTAAAAGTTCTGTAAATCTTTGATTAACAATTAAATAAAAACATACTGTTTTAGTATTCTAATCTTGACCTAAATCATCTAATCATAACTAATGATGTCATCTTAATAACAGGCATCACGTTATCACGATGAACACCAAGATCACCAAAGCCACCCTCCCGCTCGCCGCGTTGCTGGCGGCCGCGTCCGCCGCCCCGGCGGCCGACACCTACACCGTCACGGAAGGCGGGCTCACCACCACTTACGACGCGGTCAGCTATTACAGCAAGCCCCTGGCGTACAG